>CACZTJ010000074.1 GCA_902784065.1 uncultured Prevotellaceae bacterium
TCCTCTTCCGTCCAGAGGACAACGCCCTGATGTCCGTCGGGATAGAGCGGCTCCACGAAACCGGTACCAGGCTCCACTGTGCCGTCAACAAAGATCTTGAGCCAGTTGGGTTTTACGCGTGTGGAAGCGTATTTCTTTGCATCAGCAGCCTTGTCGAGTACTTTTTCCATATCCATCCAACTATCCAGTTCGGTGGTCAGACCAAGTACAATGTGCAGGTCGCCTGCCTGGTCTATCTGCTGGGCAGCCTTAAATATGTTTTCGTTAAAGAAATAGGTGGAGTAGCCATCTACATACATCGTGTAGCCCTCTGACAGCAAATGCTTCTGGACGCTTTCCATGGTGGCCTTTGCTATGTCTATGGAAAAAAGGTTCTCGTTGTCCAGGAAGGAACGGGTGTAAGTGCCGGCCTGCTCTGACAGGAAGCCGTTAGGCGTACCGTCTGCCGCGAAACCTATCTCGCCACCGCGTATCTCTTTTTTCAGCACCGTTCCATCGGCCTTCATGATGCCAGCATTGATCAGTGCGAGGGTGTTGGCCAGACCCTTATGGCCTTCCTCATCGGCAAAGTAGATGGGAATGTCACTGCAGATGGCATCCAACTGCTGACGGGTAGGCATGTTGTGTTCAAAGGTCATCAGATTCCAGCCCTGACCGAAGATGGCCTTAGCGTCATTGTCCTTTGCCTTTTTGACGGCTGCAGGAACGATTTCTTTCAGGAATTTCTCTGGACTGTCCTCATAACCAATGACGGTTCCTACAGACTGGATGGCATAGCCCAGCGTATAGTGGGCGTGTCCGTTGCCGCAGCCGGGCATCACAAGACCCTTTCCGCTATAGTCCACCACCTCGGTCTTACCCTCTTCCACAAAGGCTTCGGCTCCAGCCTTGTCACCTACATAAACATACTTGCCGTCCTTCACGGCAAAGGCCTCAACAATCTGGTTACCCTCGGCGGTATAGATCTTTCCATAGACCACGAGGTCGGCACTGTTGTTACTCTGGCAACTGGCAAGCAGCCCCATTCCAATCACGATGCCCATCACGGTGATGAGCGACAGCATTTTCGTCATACTTGTACGCATAAGAATCATTAGTTTTTATGAATTAAAATAAACTCGTAAATAATCCTCTCAAATGCAATAATACTTGGTCAGGAAATATGTTTTCTCCCAATCCACCATCTTTCTCTGAGATTCCTTCTCAGGATGAATATTAAACTCATCAAAGATCATGATATTCTTGTCTGTCAGGTCGTAAAGCGGCCATTCGTATGCCTTGCCGTCTGGCGACTGGTCGGCGCTGAGAGACGGAATGCCTGTCTTGGCGAATTGCACCCACATCCGGCGCATGGTCTTCGAGAATGTCGGGTCGAATATCCTTCCCGTGAAGTCGGTCACCTCCGGGTTGTTTAATACAGTCGAGACCTCTACTGCATGCCCGCTCTTCATCAATGGTATTGATGATTCGGGTGTGAAGAGATAGGTGAACGACTTGCCGCCGCCCATTGTCTGACACTCAGACAGTCTGATGAGGGGTGCTATAAACCAGCCTTGGTCGTAGAGGCGGCAAATTTTCTCATAACTCTCTCCGGGTATGTCGTTGTAGAAACTTTCAACCAATGCTTTTTCTTCGTCCGTCATCTGTGAGATCACTTTTGCCTTGCGGTCGAGCCCCCATGCAGTGAAAGGCTCTGGTCCGCCCCCAGAAACCATGAAATAATTCATCTCGTCTTTATTGCAACCCTGCATGATGTCAATGTCTTTTGCCACGCCATTCTCGTATGCCGCATACGGGTCAAGAGGCAAGTATTTCCCGTCCCTTTCTGGCATTATCCTCAAAGTGATTATGGCCGATGTTTCTAAGAATTTCTCGACATCGACTTTCTGGAGGTCTGCCACGGTCTTGCAGCCCAATGCTTCCATCAACTTGTTCGTACAGTCGATAGCCTGTTCCGAAGACCTAGTGAAGACTGGGCTACCGCTCTGGGCGATAACCTTCTTGAAGTACTTATGGGAGCCTTCTACCAAAGGGAGCACAGTTACACTTCCACCACCGGCGGACTCACCGAAGATGGTCACGTTGTCGGGATCGCCGCCGAAACCTGCGATGTTCTCATGTATCCACTTCAAGGCCATCATCTCATCCATGATTCCCAAGTTCTGCGCGTCGGGATAGTCCTTGCCGTCTGGCAGGTGAGACAAATGCAAGAAACCGAAGATACCAAGCCTGTAAGTGATGCTGACAAAAATGACATCGGGGTTTTCTTTGACGAGATTATGACCATTGTACAACGGGTCGACCGTTCCGCCATATTCAAAAGCACCGCCGTGAATCCATACCATGACCGGTTTTTTAGCATCTGTCATTTCGTCCGCTTTCCATACGTTCAGATAAAGGCAGTCTTCGCTCTGATAGTAATAGCCGGCTTTTTCGCTGGACGTCTCTCTTTGACGGGCACTTTTAGCGTAGTAATACGCCTCATAGACACGGTCATCTGGAACAACTTCTACTGGGGCTTTCCAGCGCAGGTCGCCAACAGGTTGTTGGCCAACAAAAGGAATACCTTTGAAAGCAATGATATTATCCCTCTTCTTACCGACGAAGGTACCATTGATGCACTTGACGGCCAACGATTGGTCAAAATCACCGTTCGTAATCTCTTTGTTCTCACCGTATAGGGATTTCATCTTTTCCTCAACAGTTTGAGGCTTCTGTACTGGGTTGTCCTCTCTGTCAGTGCATGAAGTGAGCACCGTAACCATGCCACCCATCAGGATGGCAGCAAGCATCCTTTGTTTTGTTATTTTCATAATTAATAATCTGAGTCCACTTGAAAATGTGGCATTAATTTGATTAGACATTGACCTCAGGCTGGCTTTGTATCCCAGCGTTGGTCGTTTACTCTCGGAGCTGGTGGATTCATAATCTTCCTTTGTTAATAGACTATTTCATTTTTCACCCATCGTGATAATGTTGCCATAGATAATCGTTTGTTTCATGAACGTAGGAATAGTTTGTTGTTGATGCAAAAGTAAGCAAAATCTATTAAAAGACCTTGCCCAAAGAGGCCAAATAGTAAGTTTTTGCTGATTTTATATCGACTTTTGCAGATTTTATCAGCAAGGATGACGGTCAGTTGTTATTGTCCTGCATCCAAGCCGTCACATTCTTACCCATGCGCTGCTTGAAAGCACTGCTGAAAGTAGCATAGTTGCGGTAACCGCTGTCTTCGGCCATCTGCTTGACGGTGAAAGATTGTTTGTCGGCGGCAGCCATTCTATAGAGGTTGATGAAATAGTCGATGCGCAGACCATTGATATAGGCATTGTATGTGGTGCCTTGCTGAGAGAAATAGCGACTGAGATAGTAGCGGTTGGTTCCAACCGCTCTGGCTAATTGCATCAAGGTCAGGTCATGCTGCAGATATAGTTGCGTGTCTATACAGTGTTGCTGCAGCAATGAAGTAAGGTTGTGAGGTTGTGAAGTTTTAAGGTTATCAGGTGATGTCACCTCATCACCTGAAAGCGGAGCGATCTCATCACCTGAATCCTTCTGGATGGTCAGGTCGCTAAGCGTCTCCACTCTCCACAGAAGAAACAAGGTCAATATAATGACGTTCATCTGGGCTGCACATTTGAAAAAAAGCCCTTGAAGTTCAAACGCATACAAACTGAATCCCATCAGAATGCCAGCCAGCACCACGAAACTCTGCCACACCTCCTTATGCTCCAGATCGGCAAAGTTGTCGTGCAGCCAGCGCCCGTACTGCCTCGTCGCCCGAACCATATATATGATTAATCCGATGATCGACAGCAGATAATAGACCATGACACCAATGGGCCACAGTGGTCGCCTGCGGTCTTGCAGCATGGTGAACAAGACGGCTATGGCCAAAGGGAAAATCGTCAGGAAGTCGAATAATGCGCATACAAAATAGAGCATCATGATATCCTCGGTGGAGGTTAGATAAATGAGGGGCATATACCATAAGTGGCTGAGTGTACAAGCCCCCAGAAACGCCGCCGTCCAGTAGCGCAGGCGTACCGACGACGTGACGTCAGGGGCAATGGCGTTGGCACGACGGAACAGCAGATAGCAACATGCGATCAGATTCAATACCGTCACGCCTGCATAAAACATCAAATAGAGTGTATTTCCACTAATCTGCTCGTACATAATTGAAATTTTACTGCAAAAGTACTAAAACTATGGGAATAATTGGCATTTCCACCCCACCTTTTTATATTTATTGTCTAAAAATGACCTCTATAGAAGAATTGCAATCAGCGCAGATGTTTTTTGCGAAGATAAATGAACGAGAATTTGATTATTTCAGATAATTGTTGTACCTTTGCATCCGATGATGAGTCATAAAACGGCTGGTGGCTCATCTTCGGGTGTTCATTGAATGCAATTTATAGCAGAATGAAGAATTGAGAACGGTCTCCAATTCGTAACCCGGTTTCTCCTCAATTCCCCAGACGGCCTTTATATAAAGAAATCCTACGAATTCTTGCAAAGTTACAAAAAATAAGGTACAATGCAAGTTTTTTATTGTTTTTAGTGCATAAGTTTGGCGAATTGGATATTTTCCGTTATCTTTGCAAAGAAATATATAATCTATGAAGACAGAGAAACAACAGTCTGCTGCCGCTTCGGCATTTGCTGAACGGTGGAAAGGCAAAGGATATGAGAAAGGCGACTCGCAGTTATTCTGGACGGAGTTGCTCACAGAAATCTTTGGTGTCGAGAATCCCAGTACATTTATCCGTTACGAGGAACAAGTAAAGGTGGATAATACAAACTTTATCGACGGTCATATACGAAACGAACGTCTATGCCGAAATACGGTGTGGGCGGATGTTTCTGTTATCTCTAGAGTAGGCTCTTCCCGGTGCCTGTTGGAAGGATAGCATGGCACTGAAACCCACACTATTTTGAGTGAATCAACTAAAAACAGGACCATTAATGGTTCTCAAAATAATAACCCAAAAAACTAAAAAAGTATGAAAAATGTAAAGAATGGGCCTTGTTTGACCCGAGACTTGGAAACGCAGGCTTCAGTAAGTACTGGTTTCCACAACTCGTTGAGACAATTAATTTTGGATTTGGATGCCTCAAAAACGGCTTACGGAACGATCTCCGTTGAAGATGCTGGTACCAGGTGCCTGTTTGTGGCCAGTCTGATTAAGTGGGCTCACCTTGCTAATTATCGTCTCTTAGACTATCTAGAGAAAATCGGCAAGGGTGAATGTGATGAGGTGTTGACCTTGAATTATGCAAAACTCTGCAACAAAGACTATTGGCTGAATGGCAGAATGAAAAACGACATGATGGCTTACAGTGATAAGCCGCTGAAGGAGTATCTTGAACTATGCAATTCCGACGATACATCTATGAATCTTTACCAGTTGTATGAGACCAATGTCTGTGAGTTGGCCGATAACCTGAAGAAGGTGGAAAACACTTTTGATCAACCCCAACTTTACGATTCCCTTATGCAGCAGTTGAAAAGGCAGTACGCAGATCCCTTTATCGAGTATGAGTATGCCAAGATCAAAGAAAGCTATATAGAGCCAACCCTGGATGACTATCTGAAAATGCAGGTGACGGCTTGTATTGAACTCCTGCATTCGGGTATGCTGAGCGATGTCCTTTCAATCTCGTATAAAGAGATTCAAAAGGTAGATGAAGAGAAGCTTCGTAGTTTGTTAGACCCTAGCTGCAAGGTTCCTGCTAACCTAAAGGAGCTATGGGCTAAGTTTATGAAACTGATGGTGTATAAAGCGGATGTACTGCTTGTGCCCAAACGCGAAAAGATTAGAATTCAGGTGCTCAAACATTTTGATCATATGAATGAGGATCAATTCAGAGCCCTATTCAGACTTGATGATCTTCTGCAGCTGATTCATCAGGATATGGTGAAGCTGAAACCAGAACTGGCAAAGGCTCTTAACTCAACTGTAAACGAACAGTCAGTTAGTAATCAACAGGAACCTAACGAAGAACTATTCCATTTTATTCATCCGTCAGTAGATGAAACTGAAGAATGGCAGATACATAATGAGGTAAAGCGACTGGTAACTCGGCAAAGTGTTCAGATGATCTGCCAGTATCTCTTGCAAATGAGGAAAGATAATAAAACATTGCTTCCACCCAACCCGTCGGCTGCGTATGTAGAGTTAGTAAGAATGGGGATGCCCAGTGGAGAGGGATTTACCGAAAGTACATTTAGAAAGTATTATAGTAATAAGTAGCCTTTCGGAATGACAATAAGCACCAGAACAAGACAAGTTTTGGTGCTTTTTTTGTGCCTTATAGAGAACAAATCAGAACAGATTAGAACAAAATAGAACAATCTAGAACAATTTAGAACAGGGCGTGATAAAAACGCTCTATCCGCAGACAATCCTTCATAATTTTGCATCGTCGAAAGACAAAACAAGTAAAATTCGAACTTAAAATAAAAAGCAAAATGAAGTACAAACAAATTGTTCAAGAATTAAGAGAGTCGCATGATCTGAATGTTCAGATTTTCCTGAACGATGTAGAGAAGATTATCAAACTCTCGGGTAGAGAGAAGAAGCGTTTGCTCTCACAGTTAAAGAATCCGGGGGTTATCGACACCCTCGTCAAGAACTACATTCCTACGATCATCAGGATTGCTTATGCGAACAGTCTGCTGATGGGTTCAGTATCGTTTCTCGATCTGGTGGAAGAGGGGGTTCTCGGAGTCTCTAAATGCCTGGATAAATATAAAAAGGTTGGGGTGGTTTCAGACAAAGTGGTGAGGGCATCTATCGTCGGTACCATCAAGAGACTGGTTTGCAAGAAAGAATGTCCATTCACAGTGTGTCGCTTCAATGAGAACGATCCTCGCTTATATCAGATGAACCGTTTATGGGGCTCTTACAACACTAAAAACGCTTTGCCGGAAGCCAAACTGGAAGGCTCAAAGGTGGATCGTTTCAAGTGGGCCAGAAATGAGCAAGGCATCCGAGTAAAGATGTGTTGTGCCAGTTGTGCCCATAAAGACCTGACGCGTGCCGTTTCAAAACGTTATTGCTCCATCACTGGCAAATGTGTCGATCCGCTTGATGTGTGTGAGTCGTGGGAGATGAGTGATCAGATGAAAGTTGCAGGTTTACTGCAGTAAATAATAAATATCTAACATTATTAATTTAATTTACAAATTTTATGGAAGCAAGAATTTTAAGAGTGGTAAAGTGCGGTGAGTGCTTTACAGTAAAGAGTGAGAAATCAGAGGGCGGTGTGCTGAACAAACGTACACTGGTGTTACAGGAACTTGGCGGTAAGTATGAGCCGACCTATGTGGTGAACCTCTTGGGTAATATGGCAACACTACAGTACAGTGAGGGCGACATTGTGATCGCTACGCTGAAGTTTCAGGCGCGAGAGTACAACGGACAAATGTTTATGGATGTTGTGGCAATGGAATTAATCAAAAAGTAGGCCATGTCATTCCGAGCGAAGTCGAGCGCTCGAGCTCTGCTCGCTTGCTACCGGAGGGACGCAAGAAATCTCATGAGATCTCTCCATGCGCTTCGCTTAGTCGAAATGACAGAAAAACAACTTGAGTTGAGGTGAGGAGGATGTTCCCGGGTAAATGCGCAAAGATTCCAACCTTCTTCTCGCAAAAACTCAAAACAATGAAAAATAGTAATAAAGTAATTAAGACAACAACGCTGAGCGCCCAGGTGGCCGTCAGCAAGACTGAGAGTGGAATGGATTATGTTCAGGTGCTGCCTGACAATCCGAGTATGGGAATCGTGAAGCCGTTTCACGGCATGGGCTACGGTCAGATGCTGAACAACGGATCGTTTGACTTCATCAGAAGTAAGCGCAAACGTGGCAAACCTGAACTGAAGGTTGACTATGGCAGTCTGTCGTTCTGTTCAGACGGTAACGACCGTATAGTATTCACGGTGCCTGAAGAGATGCGTGCAGAACTGCCGAAGATATTAAGAAAAGGTATTACTCAGATAACCAATTATCTGATAAAGAAAGGACTGAGCCGATGATTTATAGGATATACTATCAGGGAGTGGTGAAATACATCACTCCCGTCAAGAACCGCGAGGAACTGATGGCGCTTAGAAACTCAAAGGAGAATCTGGAGTATTTGGCAAAGGCTCGCAAGGGTGATCAGAAAGCAAAGGGGAAGTTGCTGCAACTGGCCTATAATCTTGGGCATGCTGATGGCAAACTGGCAGGTTGTGAGCGTATCGGCAGTTACTTCTTCCACGATGTGGATTGCTATGATCCTGCACAGTCGGCAGCCATCAAAGAAATGGTGCTTTCTAAGAAAGATGTTATCGGACTGATGATGCTTGAGAAGAGTCCGGGAGGTGGTTGGCATCTAGTGTGTCGCCGACAGCCAGGAACAACTATTCTGGAGAATCAGGTAAAAGTGGCAAATGAACTCCAAATAGAGATGGATACAAATGCCAAAAACCTTAACAGAATTGTATTCTCAACCAGTGGCTCTGAAGAGGATCTGCCTTATTTGGATGATGCACTTTTCGACGAGCCGATGACAGCAGAGGAATGTGAACAGGAGTACAGGCTGCTGAAAGAGCGCGAGAAGAAAGGGTTGGAAGAGGTGCCGAAAGGGGCGAAAAAGGCGAATAAGCATTATCGGCCGTGGGAGAATGGAAGAGACCTCTCGACTACGCTCGAGGTGACAAAAGGGGCGCTCGGAATGACAAAAGAGACCCTCGAGGTGACTAGCGAGGTTGACGAGCGGACGAGATATATCGCAGAGGGAGTGATGAAAGAAAAGGGGCTTGAAAAGAGCGACTTTCTGAATGAAGGTGGTAGGCACACGACGGTTAAGGTATTTCTGAGCGGTGCTACCCAACTTCTCACCAAAGCAGAGGTTAATAGCATTCTCTCAGAACTAATGCCCGAGCATTGGAAAGATGAAAATATCCAACAACTGATAGACGCTTTCTATGCCAACTACTATAACCCCACGCAAAGACTTCCCAAGTGGCAGGAAACGCTCTTTACGGGTAGTCAACGCTTGAAATCTTTTGGCGGTCAGTCAACGGATGCAACACCCGTACTGGCACCGCCACCGATGCCGAAGAAAGTGCCAAAACTGATAGAGTTACTGACATCACGATCGCCCGAGATCTATAAGCCTGCTGTAGCAAATGCCTCGTTCCCGCCGTTGGGAACACATCTTTGCGGTGTGCGCTTTTGTTATACCGATAATGTGGAGCATGAAGCCACGCTGATGAACTGCCTGATGGCAGGCACGGGTGCGGGTAAAGGTTGTATCGACGAGCCGATCAATCACATTATGGCCGACATCAAGCGACGCGATGAGGAGAACACCCGACGCGAAAACGAGTGGAAAAAAGATTGTCAGAAGAAGGGTGCCAATAAGGATAAGATGATGCGCCCCGAGGGGCTTGTGATACAGCAGATTGATCCTGATATGACAAAGCCCGCACTGGTGACGCGACTGGATGAAGCAGAGGGCCACTTTGTGTATGTGAAACTGAACGAACTCGACCTCTTTGAGCAGTTGAAAGGGCAGACGGGCAAGCAGCATTTCCAGTTAATGTGTCTGGCTTTCGATCCCGGTGCCGAATACGGTCAGACGCGTGTAGGTACGCAGAGTGTGACAGCCCGACCGAAATGTCGGTTTAACTGGAATGCTTGTACCACCATTCAGAAAGGTCGCAAGTTCTTCAGCCGAGTGCTCACCGACGGCCCCATCAGCCGAATCAACTTCTGCACGATCCCCGAGGTGGAGATAGGAGCCGAACAGCCCGTTTACGGTAAATATGATACCGAATTTGACGAGCAGTTGAAGCCCTATATCGACAACCTGACTGCAGCCCGAGGACTAATAGACTGTCCGCAAGCCTATAAACTGGCTCAGCAGATGCAACAGGATTGTGCCGAGTTTGCGCGTCTTTCTCAGGATGAAACCTATTGGAACCTGTCGCATCGTGCTATCGTGATTGCCTGGCTCAAAGCCTGTGTGCTGTACGTAGCCAACGGGCAGAAATGGGAAAAGACCATTGAGGATTTCATCAGATGGAGTTTGGACTACGACATGTATTGCAAGATGGCATTCTTCGGTGAGGACATCGAGAAAGCAACGCATGACTATGAACGAGTTGGCACCCGAGGCCCGAGAAATCTTCTGGAACTGTTGCCAGAAGAATTCACCATAGAAGATGCTAAGCGTGTACGTCTGCAGCAAGGTAAGGGGGTAGAGAAAACTATGAATATGGTCAGCACGTGGAAGAAACGCAGCTATGTGGTACAGATGGCAGATGGCAGTTTCAAGAAGACCCCAAAATATTTAAATAAATAATAAGGTAAAAATGGTAGAAATGAATAAAAACATTAAATTGAGTGAGCACTTTACTTTAGGTGAGCTTTGTAAGACAAATCACAAGACAGCAGATGGGAATATCCCGAGTAGGGTAGCGATTGAGAATCTTCGCAATATCTGTGAGAATTGGCTGGAGGCCCTTCGACAGGCTCAGGGACCGATAGTGATTAACTCAGGTTATCGGTCGCCGGAGGTCAATAAGTTGGCAGGCGGCAGTACCAAGAGCAACCACCTGACGGGTTGTGCGGTAGATATCCGAGTGACAGGCTTTGAGCAGGCCATCCGCTATGCCTCGATCCTGCTTGATATTGCTGATGGAACAAAGCGAGATTTTGATGAATTGATCATCGAGCGCAACAGTGCAGGCCGTTACTGGATTCACTTTGCCGTCCGTCCAAAGGACAATCGAAGAAAGACAGGTTTCCTGAAATGAAAAAAAATAGGAGAGCATTTCGCTCTCCTTTTTATCATATGGAACGTATCTTCTCTGATCTGGTCGTACATGATTGATGTGGGCTAAGTTCTAGGATGTTTTCTGAGTTAGGGGTTGGTAATCCTTGGTGATAACCTCGTAGCAAAGCTTAAACCACACGATGACCACAGGCAGGGCCTTGAGGGCATAAGGCTTCACATACTCCTCGCGCAGGAATCGGGGGATGATGTCAGAATGGGCCATCGTGCAGCAGATGAACACATAGACCATCAGAGCTATATCCCAACGGGAACGCTGCCAAGGGGCTGCGGTGTACCAGATGACGACACCTACAACGGGAATGATATAGGTGCTGTTCTCTGAGCCTGTGGAAAACAAGATGGTGAACATGAGCACTGAGGCCAGGATCGTCTGGCGGAAGCCCTCGTAGGCATACTGCTTGAATCGGAGCAAGGGTAGGGCGAAGGCGATCAGTCCCGGGATGATGAGCCACAGGTCGCTGTAGGTGGCGCAGTGGGTGAACTTGCGCACAAGACCCAGCAGCGAGATGTTGGTGCCCTGACTGAACATATTGTCGGCATTCTTCTCCATCAGACTCACATACCAGTCGTGGTATTGGCCCACAATGTAATCAGGACTGGAGATGAGCATCGGCGCCAGGAAGCACACGATGGCCCAGAAGAGCAGACTCAGCACGAGGCGCCCCTTGTGGCGCGAGAACAGGAAGAACACCACCCCCACGATACCATAGAGCTTCACGAACGTACCAATCATGATAAGGCACGCTGCCCAGAAATCCTTCTCACGCCGTATGAGATGGTAGGAGAGCACCACGATGGCAGCGATGGCAATGTTGAACTGCTGCATCTGGATGCCGTTGAGCAGCTCGTGGGCGCAGAACCAGCAGATAAAGACCTGTTGCCAGGACGAAAAACTGTCGCGGGTGACGGCGATGTAGAGAAACAGCGTCAGGGCGATGAGCCACAGCAGCATGCCCAGCCACGTGGGTAGCAATGCAAAGGGCGCGATGACCAGCGCGAAGAACGGCCCGTAGTGGTTCAGGTCGAAATACTCGTCGGGGTAGTGGATGTAAAGAGGCAGCTTGTCGATAACGTGCCAGAACTCATACTTGAAGATCAGGTAGTTGTTCTCGCGGCCGTGTCCGAAGCGCGTCATGCCAGTGATGGCAATGATCATCCACAGACCAAGCAGCGTGCGCCTGTCGCTGAAAAAAGGACGACAGAAAAAAGCTTTGCAGTTGCTGATGATTTTATTCATCATGAGCACTCATGTTCTTGATAAACAGGTTGACCAGACGCTTCAAGAAGAAGGTATGACGGACGGCATGGCGCGCCTTGTCAGCCACCGACGGGCCGTCGTTGGAAGTGGTAGTAGTCTCCGCTTTTGCCACTTGTTGCTCGCGCTGGTCGATCTTAGCACGCAAGCTCTCTGAAGCGTGATTATAAAGGAATGTGTAGCATGGTATAGCAGCCTTCATGATATAAGGTGTAAGGAAGGTGGTCACCACACTGGATGCTACGATGATAGGGTAGATGATGGGATTGAGAACGCCCAGGCTGGCACCCAGTCCAGCGATGATGAACGAGAACTCACCTATCTGCACAAACGAGAAGCTGGTAAGCATGGAGTCGCGCATCGTCTGACCGCCCCACCAGCAACCCAAGGTTGCAAAGACAATCATTCCGATGATAATGACCAGGCTGACATAGACAACACTCATCCAGTATTCCGCCAATGAAGCCGGATCAATCATCATACCCACAGAGATGAAGAAGATAGCAGCAAAGACATTCTTCAGCGGTGTCATCAGTTTTTCGATACGATGCGACTCCACTGTCTCGGCAAGGATAGAACCCATCACGAAAGCACCGAGTGCACTGCTGAACCCTGCTTCCTCTGCCGTCAGCACCATACCCAGGCACAGACCCAAGGCGAGGATGATCAGCGTCTCG
>CACZTJ010000075.1 GCA_902784065.1 uncultured Prevotellaceae bacterium
CCATCCAGTCCAAATACATCCGTATAGAACTTCAACTGGAAAATCATCATCATCTGGAACACCAGATTGGCAGCGGCATCGCCCATCGAATAACCGATCTTCTCGCCTAAAGATACTTTCTGAGATGCTAATCTCTTCATTCCTAAATTCTGCAAATAAATAGTGATAACTGTCTGCAAAGATAAGAAAAAAAACTGCAAAAGGCATTATAATATGTTACAGAATTTTTTTAAATTGTATCATTACATAAGAAAAATGCTGTTTTTTAACCGTTTCATCGAAATTATTTAGTATTTTTGCAACGTCAATTCAACAATTATGAAGAAAATCTTATGTATCGTTGCGACACTACTTTGTGTCTCCACTATTGAAGCTAAGGTGAGCCTAGCCCAATTGTTCCAGTCGGGCATGGTACTCCAGAGAGGTAAGTCTATCCCCGTTTGGGGAAAGGCAGAAACAGGCGAGCTGGTAACCATCAGATTCAACAATAAGCAATATGTGACCACTGCCGACCTGGATGGCAACTGGCACATCAACCTGCCAAAGATGAAGGCAGGCGGTCCCTACACGATGACGATAGGCGACATTGTGCTTACTAATATATTAATAGGTGACGTGTGGTTGCTCTCCGGCCAGTCGAACATCGATGTCACGATAGAGCGTGTCTATCCGCAATACACCCAGGAAATTGATACCTATGAGAATCCCAATATCCGATTGTTCCGTGTACAGAACGAGACTGCTGCCGCTGGTGTGAAGGATGATATCCGTCCTACCTCCATCAACTGGAAGCCCGTGAACAAGGAGAATGCCTGGTATTTCTCTGCCGTTGGCTATTTCCTCGGCAAGCGTATGTATGAGAAGACCAACGTGGCACAGGGTATCATTGTCAATAGCTGGGGAGGCACTCCCATCGAGGCCTGGATCTCTGCCGACTCCCTGCGTGATGACTATCCGCTACTGGTTGAGCGGGCTGAGTTCTTCCAGAACGATGATTACGTGAAGGCTCAGGCACAGGCCAACATGCAGGCCGAGAAGCAATGGCAGAAGATGCTCAAGATCCATGACCCAGGTGTTCTGGAAGACTGGACCTCGCCGACACTCGACGATAGCGAGTGGCAGCGCGTGAACCAGTGGGACACGAAGTGGGCCGTCTCTCCGACTACCAATCGCCCTCTTGTCGGCACCATATGGCTGCGCCAGCATATCAACATCGACAAGGCTCATGCCGGCAAGCCCGCCCGCCTGCTGTTGGGAACCCTCTTCGATCAGGACTTTACCTACCTGAATGGTCAGCAGATCGGACATACCGGTTATCAATACCCGCCACGTCGCTATGACATCCCTGAGGGTCTGTTGCGTGAAGGCGACAATGTGATCACGGTCCGATTTATCAATAAATACGGTCTGGTTCACTTTATCCCCGAGAAGCCCTATCTGATCGCTTTCGGTGAGGATCGTTTCAGTCAGAACCCCATGCCGTCAGACGTGATTCCACTGAGTGAGACGTGGCAGATGCACATCGGTGCTGAGATGCCTAACTGTCCCAGCGGCGACATCTCTTTGCAGAATATTCCCACCACCCTTTACAATGCTGTGGTCTATCCCCTGGCGCCCTATGGGCTCTCAGGTGTCGTCTGGTATCAGGGTGAGTCAAACACAGGCAATCCCGCTCCTTACGGCGACTATCTGAAGAAGATGATGGGTTGCTGGCGCGACCGCTGGCACGATCAGAAGATGCCGTTCGTCATCGTACAGCTGGCCAACCACGACGGACGTCAGCAAACGGGCTTCCCCTCACCCATCGTTCCCCAGACTGCACCCGTCAACAGCGGATGGGCAGCGCTTCGCGAAGCCCAGCGCATCACCGCGAAGAATGATCCCAGAGCCGAACTGGCTGTGATCAATGACCTCGGCGAGACCGTCGACATCCATCCGCTCCGCAAGAAAGAGGTGGCAGAGCGTATCGGTCTTGGTTTCGACCGTCTTGTATATAATAATAAGGTGAGCCTCTCACCTGAGGTTGTTTCAGCAGAGGTGCAAGGCAGCACCATCGTCCTTACCCTCGACCAGCCCATCCAGTCGGGCAAGCTCTACACTTTCGAAGTTGCAGGCGAAAATGGCATCTTCCAGAATGCGGAAGCTGAAGCCGAGGGCAACAAGATCACCATTCTCACGCCCGACGCCTCAAACCTCACTCCCCAGACCATCCGCTATGCCTGGAAGGACGACCCGAAGACGGCCAATGCCCGTTCCCTCTCAGGACTGCCTATGTCGTCGTTTGAGATGAAGGTGAAGAAATAAGAAGAATCAAACAATCAATATTATCAATTATTATATTATGGCAACATCTAACGAAAACAAAGGCTTTTACAAGCTCTCTTGGCTCCAGCGCATCGGTTTCGGCTCTGGTGACCTCGCACAAAACCTAATCTTTCAGACTACATGTATGTATCTGCTGTTCTTCTACACTGATATCTATGGCCTCGATGCCGTCGATGTCTCTGTGATGTTCACAGTAGGTAACGTGGCAAACGTGATTTGGGACCCCATCGTTGGTGCCCTGATCGACAAGAACAATCCCAAGTTGGGTAAGTATCGTGCCTATCTGGTGTTTGTCGGTATCCCCCTCACTGGCTTTGCCATCCTCTGTTTCTGGAACGGGTTTGCTCCGTCACTGCTCTACGCTTACATCACGTACATCGCAATGACGCTGCTTTACACCTTTATCAATGTGCCTTATGGTGCTCTGAACTCTTCACTCACCCGCGACACCGATGAGATCACCATCCTCACCTCTGTCCGTATGTTCATGGCTAACTGCGGTGGTCTCGCCGTAGGTTCAGGTCTGCCTCTATTGATTGCTTACTTCACCGATCAGGAGGCCGAGGGTCTGCCAAAGGATCCTGCCGCCTGGTTCACCACCATGACCATCTATGCCTGTGTAGGTCTGGCCCTGCTGTTCTTCTGCTTCAGCCAGTGTAAGGAGCGCGTGGTGATGGATGCCAGCGAGGCTGCTAACGTGAAGATCAGCGACCTGTGGATGGAGTTCTTCCACAACCGTCCCTTGCGTATCATCGCCTTCTTCTTCATCACCGCCTTCGCCATGATGTCTATCGGTAATGCCGCTGGTGCTTACTTCATCAACAGCAACATGCACGGCTCTCCCGACCAGCTCTCAATCTTCATGGGTCTGGGTTCTGCACCTTCGTTCATCTTCATGCCGCTGGTGCCGATGATCAAGAAACTGGTGGGCAAGAAGAATATGTTCTACATCTTCCTCGGCATCGCCATCATCGGTATGGGCTTCCTGTATGTCGCAGCAAAGATGGAAGAGCCCAGCATGACGATCGTCTATATCGCACAGTTCGTGAAGTCAACGGGTGTCATCGTGGCTACTGGTTACATGTGGGCACTGGTACCTGAGGTCATCTCTTACGGTGAGTATGTCAGCGGCAAGCGCATTGCCGGTATCGTAAACGCCCTGACGGGTATCTTCTTCAAGGCTGGTATGACCTTGGGTAGTGTGGTGGCTCCCGCCATCCTCGCTTATGTCTCTTACAATCCCGAAGTGATTGAGCAGACTCCCGAGGCTCAGGAGGGTATCCTCTGGCTCGTATGTGTCATCCCTGCAGCCCTGTTGCTTCTCGCCATGTTCATCATCTCGAAGTACGAACTGACCGATGAGGTGATCGACGATATCAACAAGAAGATTGAGGCCCGCGGCTAAAACACGACCTTTATGAAAAGAAGATGCCTCTTGGCAGCCCTGCTCTGTATGGCAGTAGCTGCTGTCTATGGAAGCCCTGTAGAGATACAGGCAGGGAATACAGACGTGAAGGTGGAGTTCTACACCCCGTCGATCGTGCATATCGTCAAGTCGCCAACTGGTCATCAATATACCAAACAGAGTCTGGTGGTCATCGCCAGCCCTGAGAATGTCAACGTCACTCAGAAGGGGAACACCCTTCTGAGTGACGTTCTCACTGTAAAGGTTGATGCCAAGACAGGCGCCGTCACTTTCAGTTCCAAGGGCAAGACCCTGCTCCGCGAGAAGGGTGCCTGCATCTTTGAACCACGCACGGAAGGACCTGATGCAGGGGCTTTCCGGGTCACCCAGTCCTTCCAGCTCGATAAAGACGAGGCCATCTATGGCTTAGGCACCATCCAGAACGGCAAGATGAACCGTCGGGGTGAGCATAAGCTGATGGAGCAGTCAAACCTCGAGGACTTTCAGAGCGTCCTGCAGTCTATCAAGGGCTGGGGCCTCTATTGGGATAACTACTCGCGCACCCAGTTCGACGACGATGCCACCAACGGCATGACGTTCTCTTCCGAAGTGGGCGACTGCGAGGACTATTACTTCATGTATGGTGGTTCTGCCGACGGCGTGATTGCCCAGATGCGCCACCTCTCAGGCGACGTGCCGATGTTCCCGCTCTGGACCTACGGCTTCTGGCAGTGCAAGGAGCGTTATAAGAGCGCCCAGGAACTCTTGGGCGTGGTCGATCAGTATCGTGCGCTGCAGGTGCCCCTCGACGGTATCATCCAAGACTGGCAGTACTGGGGCTCCAACTATTTGTGGAACGCGATGGACTTTCTGACGGAGGAATATGCCGACGGGCAGAAGATGATCGACGATGTGCACCAGAAGCATGCCCATTTCATGATCTCCATCTGGGCCAGTTTCGGACCAAAGACAAAGGCCTATCGCCAGCTCGATGAGAAAGGACTGCTCTTCGACTTTGCCACCTGGCCCCAGAGCGGACTCACCTTCTGGCCTCCACGCATGGACTACCCCTCTGGCGTGCGTGTCTATGATGCCTTCTCCCCCGAGGCCCGTAACATCTACTGGCAGAACCTGAAGAACCTCTTTGATCAAGGTGTCGATGGCTGGTGGATGGACTCTACCGATCCCGACTTCTTCGATCCGACAGAGGCAGACTATGATCACAAGGCAGGCAACGGCACCTGGCGCTCCCTGCGCAATGCCTTCCCCTTGGAGACGGTACGTGGTGTCTATCAGGCCCAGCGACAGGAGTCCGAGCAGAAACGTGTGTTTATCATGACGCGTTCGGCCTTTGCCGGACAACAGCATTACGGCTCTAACATGTGGAGCGGTGATGTGGCTTCATCATGGGATATGTTGCGCAAGCAGGTGCCTGCAGGACTGAGCTACTCGCTGACAGGTAATCCGAATTTCAATACCGACATCGGTGGTTTCTTCTGCGGTTCCTATAACACCCAGGGCAGTGGCTCCGCCCCTAAGAACCCACAATACCAGGAGCTCTATGTCCGCTGGATGCAGTATGGCCTCTTCTGCCCCATCTTCCGCAGTCATGGAGCTGATGCCCCACGAGAAATCTGGCAGTTTGGCAAGAAAGGCGAACCTGTCTATGACGCCATCGAGAAGATGATCCGTCTGCGCTATCGCCTTATACCTTATTTATATAGTACCGCCTGGCAGGTCACCAGCAACAACGAGAGTTATCTCCGTCCGCTGTTCAGCGACTTCGCTCAGGACAAGCGTGTCTGGGAAATGACCGATGAGTTTATGTTTGGCCGTTCCATCCTGGCAGCACCGATTGTGGAGGCACAATACACGGAAGAGCAGATCATCAAGGAGGATGCGATGACAGGCTGGGATCGCAAGGAAGTAAGTCAGAAGGAAGATGTAAGAGGCGTTGACTGGTCAGAGACCAAGACCGCCACAAAATACCTGCCGAAAGGCACTACATGGTACGATTTCTGGACGAATCAGCCATACAAGGGAGGCCAGACCGTTACGCTTCAGACCGCCCTCGACCGCGTGCCGATGTTTGTCCGTGCCGGTAGCATCCTGCCATTAGCCCCAGAGATGCAGTATGTCGGAGAGAAGGCTTGGGATCAGCTCGAGATCCGTATCTATCCTGGTGCCGACGGCTCTTTCCTGCTCTACGAAGACGAAGGCGACAGCTACCGATATGAGAAAGGCGCTTATGCCACGATCCTCTTCCAGTGGAATAACGCCACAAACACCCTGACCATCGGGGCGCAACAAGGCAACTACCCCGGTATGTTGAAGAAGCGCCAGTTCATCATCGCCTTCCCCGACGGCACCACCAAAACCGTCGATTATACCGGTCAGCAGATAGAGTGTCATCTCGACTAAGCGCAGCGCATGGAGAGATCTCATCTCAGAAATAACTATCTTTGCAGAATAATCGCATAAAAACGATTTGAAAATGAAGGAGATGCCCTTTATGGATCCAGATTTCAACCAGCAGGCGCTGGCTGAGTTTATGGAAGTCGATGTGGAGACGTTCCGTAAACTGGTTCCGCGCTATACGGATCCCGAGAGAACGCTTGAGTATATCAACTCCCTGCGCGCCGAACACGCAGCCAAGATGCTCATGGAGCACGTGGACTACTCGATGGAAGACATTGCCAGTAAGTCTGGCTTTAAGAGCATCACAGCGTTCAACAGCGCTTTCAAATTCGCTTTCGGCATCACGCCCACGGAGTATCTGAACGGTGTAAGTCAGATGTTCAAGAAGAAAGGAGCATAAAGAATCAGAGCATAACAAAAGAGGATGCGCCCACAAGCACATCCTCTTTTTATTGTCATCCCGAGCGCCTTTTGTCATCCCGAGCGTAGTCGAGGGATCTCCTGAGATCTCTCCACTCACTCCGTTCGGTCGAGATGACACTTAGTCCTCAGGCCGAGGGCGTGGGCCTCCTTTGTGGCGCTTCTCCATGTCGGCCTGATACTTCTGATACTGATCGGGCGTCAGAATCTTCTGGAGCTCTGCGTCGTAAGCCTTCATACTCTCTTTCTGCTCCTTGTGCTTGGCCTTCATCTCCTCTTTTGAAGGTTTCTGGCATTCACACTTCTTGTCGCACTTAGGTGGCTCCTGACAATCTCCCTTAGGAGGCTCAGGGCGTTCGCCTTTCATGCCGGGATGAGGTCCATGAGGGCCGTGATGGCGTGGACGCATCTTGTCGGCATACTTGGTGTTGAGTTCCAGCAGTTGCTTGGCCTGCTTGTCGTCGAGGTTATAATCCTTCACCATCATTTCAGTACGATGCTTAATCATTTCCTCTTTCTTCTTACCCTTTTCCTGATCCTGGGCCATAGCTGTCGAACTAAACATAACGGCTGCTACGATTGTTATCACGATCTGTTTCATATTCATTTTTTAGTTTTAAACATTAATACTCTTGTTTACGATCTCAGTTGCAACTATCTAATTGACGTCTGAGTGCGAGGAAAGTTTAAGCCGTCTGGCCAATGTTTCAGCGAACAGGCCGATTCTTTCAGCGAAACAGATGATTATCCAAGTCAGAGGCAGGATATATTTTCGGTGTTTTCTTGCTGGATTGAAAATTAATGGCTATATTTGCAGCGCAAACCATTAAAACAACATGACTAACATTAACGCTTATGAAAAGAACGATTAAATTAACAGTGATGGCGCTCGTCGCCATGTTCGCATTCAGCACAGTGGCTGATGCACAGCAGAAGTGGTCTTACCAGAGCGACTTCGATGAGGGTATGGCTTGTGTGAAGGACGACCAGGGCAATTGGGGATTCATCGACGAGCAGGGCAACTTGGTAGGCCAGATGTGGCGCAATGTCAAATACTTCCAGGAAGGACTTGGGCCCGTGATGGATCAGGATGAGTACTGGGGCTTTGTGGACAAGACCGGCAAGTTGGTCGTTCCCTGCCAATATCGCCAGGTAGGCTGGTTCTCTGAGGGATTGGCCTACGTGTCAGAGGATTACCAATACTACGGCTACATCGACAAGACGGGCAAAGTGGTGATTCCAATGGATTTCAAAGAAGCAGGCTCTTTCAAGAATGGCAAGGCAAATGTCACCACAGAGGACAATAAGGCCGCTGTCATCGACAAGACAGGTAAAATTGTAAAATAAAACATAACTAGAATGTGAAGACGGTGAGAATGCTTCAAATGAGCCATATTAAAGGAAAATTATGCTACCATTAATGCGCGCAATTTCTAGATTTAAATCTCGCAATTTTTATCCTTAAAGGCCGCCTCTGTTGCTTCATCGTTTTGATATTTCAAATGTAAGAACAAATGACAAAAGAAAGAATCCTCGGCCGGAGTCGAGGATTCTTCTTGTTTGTATATCTTAGCCTTAGAGCTGATACTGCAGCATCACGAAGGAGTAAGGTGCGATGTCGAGTGAGAACTTCTTCTGGGCTTTGATCTGCTCAGTCTTCGGAGCGATGGGCTGAGCCTCGTAGTTGTTCTCATCATTGGGCTGACCAGCGAGGGTGGTCTTCGTAGCCATCTTCTTGATGCCGAAGCGGCTCAGGTCGATATTGGCCTTCTTAGCCTCGTTGCTGGCATTACAGATCTTCACGAAGAGCTGACGCGTCTTGGTGTTCAGAATCACACTCTGACCATAATGCACGTTCTCCATCGGCTGGATGGCATCGGCGGCATCACCCTCGAACTTCACGCAGTCGCCATACCAATAGTTACCGGAAGACTGGCCGAAGAGCTGCTGCACATAATAGCTGCAGGTGAGGTAAGGACGCTCATTGTCGTAATAGATCATATCGGGATTCCACTGGGTTCCGTCCTTGCGGGCGAAGAGGGGTGCATATGAGGTCATAGCTACCACATCGCCATTACGCTCTACATGGAGCAGATAGAGACCCTCAGCCAGAGCGTCGATCAGCTTCTTGTCCTTGGCGGCATACTCACCCAGATACACCTTCGTCTTGGCATCGCGGGGATAGCTGTCGTACTGGCGCTTGTTCAGGAAGAACTCGTTGGGCTCATAATAGTGCTCGTCGAGGATCGGCATAGCCAGCTCATTAGCAAGCTTCCAGCCATTCTCATAGTCGGGATTGTCAGCATGAGAACCAGGACCGGCGGTACCTACGATCACAATCTCGGGATGAGCCTTCATCACGCGTTCATATATATATTTAAAGCGCTCGATGAACTCGGGAGAGATCTTCTCCTCGTTACCGATACCCAGATACTTCAGGTTGAAGGGGCACTTGTTGGTAGCGGGATCGCCATTAGCCCACTCGATGAGGTCGATAGCCTCAGCCACCCACTCGTCCATCTCCGACATCGGCACCACTTCCTGTGCCTGAGTAGGCCACATGTTCCAACCACCATTGGTGCCCTGACAGCTCACACCTGCAGGCAGGATGGGTACAGGCTCCATACCGAGGTCCTCACAGAACTGGAAATACTCGAAGTAGCCGAGTGCACAACTCTGATGATAACCCCAGGTGTTCTTCAGCTGACGACGTGTCTCCTTCGGACCGATGGTGGTCTTCCAACGGTAGGTGTTCCAGAAACCGTCACCTCCACCATGCACAACGCAACCGCCAGGGAAGCGCATGAACTTCGGATGGAGGTCGGCGAGTGCCTGAGCCAGATCCTTACGCAGGCCATGACCCATATAGGTATCCTCGGGCATCAGCGACACCACGTCGATATCCATGTCACCATTGTCGAGCGCGAGAATCTGGAGAGAAGCCTTCTGACAAGTTGAATCAGGTGTGAGCACAGCCTCGAACTTCTGCCAGTCGCCTGACTCCACCTTGAGGTAAGCCTCAGCCAAGAGTCTGGGATCTGATGGCGGCCAACCTGGCTTCTGCTCAACGAGGGCTACACGCACATTCTTGGCATCACCCTTCACATTGCGCATGAAAGCAGAGAAATCATACTTCTCGCCAGCCTTCACAGAGAAACCATCGAAGCCGTCGTTCTGAATACCGAAGCCTCTCCATCCCTTGTAGTCATAGAACTCCTTCGTGCGCTCGATATGGAGGCGCATGTAGTGGGCATTGTTGGCATGAACGGGCTTCTCAACACATGCCTCCAGGAATCCCAGCGAATGGCCTGGACGGATCTGCTTCCACGCCGTAGCGGGGCCCCAACCGTCGCGGTCGGCCGGACTGAACTCGAAAGAGCCGTTCTGTACTAACTCGGCATAGAGGCCACCATCAGCAGAGTTGTTGATGTCCTCAAAGAAGATGCCGATTAATTCATCACTGATAGCCTTACCGCCTGAAGGGGCGTTCATCGGCTTCTGGGCGCTGACGCCCAATGTTGCTGCCGCGAAGAGGGCAGCGAGTTTTGTACGATTCATATTGCTTAGGTTTTATAAAAAGTAAAAATCAATTTGTTATCAATCTCACTTCGTAGATCTCACCGATCTGCTTTTTGGGCTTGGCCACGAATTTTACGCGCACCTGCTTCTTGCCCTTCAGCGCCTCTGCAGGCACCGGATAGGTCTCGTAGATGAACTTTGAGATGCGGTACTTGCCCGTGTTGTTTACGGATGTCACCAGCACGTCATCGACGAAGATATCAAACTCGTGACTCTTCCACTCACCCACGCCCCAATATTTCAGACGAAGGCTGAGGTCGGTCTTTCCACCCGTCTGCATCAGGTAGCTGAAGTAATGGCCGTCGCTGGCATCGCGATAGAACACATCATTGGAGTTGCCCACAAACGAGTCGTCGGTCTGCATGAAGTGATCGCTCTCAGGCTGCTGCTCGCCGGGCTGCACCTTATCGACGGTGCGGTCTTCGAGTGCCTGGCGCTCCTGCTCCTGCTTGGCGAGATTGTCGAGATAGCCCTTGTAGCTGTCCTCTGAGAGGGCGAGCCAATACATCATGTAACGGGCATCGTGGAGCTCGAAGAAGGGCATCAGCTCGTTCCGTATCTCATTGACCATCTTGGTGGTGATGGTGAAATGGAGGGGCTTGCCTGCAACGGGCACCAGCTGATTGGCAATGTCACCTATATGATTATTAATAAGGATAGGAGCCTGGTCTGTAGGCAGCTTCTTACCTGTGGCGAGCTGTCCGAAACGACTGTCGTCGGCAACGAGATGCGCCAGATCTTCCGTACCCGTCTTCATGGCGAGCATCACGGGGCCGTGCATCAGGGCGATATACTGCGGCAGGTTTGGCAGATACTTCACATAGCTGTACATCGGGAAGTTCATCTCGACGACATCGCCCTTCTTCCACTGGCGGTCGATGATGACATACGAGGAAGGACCTGTGACGATGCTCACGGGCTGACCATTCACCTTGACGCTGAACTGGCCGGGCTTCACCCATCCCGGGTAGCGCACATTGAGCGCGAACTTGCCCTTGCCCTCAGCAATGGTTATCTTACTGGTCTCGGCATAGGGGAAATCGGTCTCCTGACGGATCGTAACACCTTTCGCCTTCCAGTTCAGCTCAGAAGCGACGAAGAGGTTCACATACAGGGCATCGCCCACATGGGTATAGATAAACTGACCATACTTACCATGATTCTCCATACCTGTACCTACACAGCACCACATGGCCTCGTTGGGAGCCGAATAGTTGCGATAGTGGCGCGGACGAGCCGATGTGAAATACACATAGCCACCATGCTCAGGATGCTGGGTGGAGAGGATATGATTGAAGGTGGCCAACTCGAAGAAGTCGGCATAGCGTGCCTCAGGATTGCGGCGATGCAGATCCTCCGTCAGCTTCAGCATGTTGTTCGTGTTGCAACTCTCTGGGCCGTCGATATCGGTCACGAAGTCCTGACAAGCCTCCTTGCTGGGGAAATGCTCGCGACGACTGTTGCCGCCGAAAGCCAGTGAGCGCTCACCTGTGACGATGTCCCAGAAGTAAGCACCAGCAGTGTGATAGGCCTCATCGCCAGCGAGTTCGGCGATACGCTCATAACCGATCACCTTAGGCACTTGCGTGTTGGCATGCATATTGTCCAGACAGTCGCGGCGCTGCATCAGCGGGTTGAGCAGACGGCGATGGGAGAAGCGGCGAGCCACATCGAGATACTTCTGTTCGCCAGTGATGGCATAGGCATCGGCCAGCACCTCGTTCATGCCGCCGTGCTCCGTATCGAGCGCACGCTCCATCTGGGCATCCGAAAGACCAGCCGTCAGATCGATGGCCCAGTCGCAGAATCCAAGGAAGAGCTTCTTCGCCTGTTCGTTGCCGCCATACACCCACGCATCGCGCAGGCCCGCGTACATCTTATGAAGATTATAGAAAGGCACCCACGCACCTGAATAGGGTCCGAAGTCACCCTTCTTGAAAGCTGACCAGACGCGATCGCTGCCAGGCACACCACCTACATAGCCCTTACCCCACTCCGGATGGTTCTTGGCATTGGCATCGGCACAGGCCTGCAGTTCACTGATCCAATAATCGAGGCGCTGCTGACACTCCTTGCTGCCTGTGGCGGCATTGATGGCCAAAGCCGTCAGGTAGTGACCACCCACGTGACCATCCAGTCCGTCCCAGTTGGGATACGACTTCCCCTTGGGCGTCAGGCCTGCCTCCTTGAGATAAGGTGCCAGCAGACGGTCGTTGTCATACTTCATCAGCACACGGATGTTCAGGTCGCGGGACTTCTTCAGCGGTCCGTCGAGTAAGGTGACATCCCCTAAAGGAAACTCATCGGCATAGAGCCGATCCTGTGCTTGGGCTGTACCTGTAGAGAGGAATGCAAGCGCTACAAATAAGAATTTCGATACAAAGGTCGTAGATCTGTTCATATGCAAAATAACTGTTATCAGATAATTTTCGGCAAAGATACGAAAAAAAATGGAATCCGTTGATAAAAAAAGAAATAAAAAGTGTAAAAATGCCACTAAATAATCCAAACAGCATGAAAAAGGGATAAAAAAACGAGAGGATTAACCTCTCGCCATTTTGTAGATAGTCTCCATATCGGCGGCTTGTAACACCTTCAGACAACCGCAGGTGATCGTGTTGTCGCGGCTGCACTTGCGTACCATCTCCTTGATCTCCTCATCGGTGATGTCCTTGCCGATCAGCTCCTTGATGTTGATAGGCATGCCGATGGCGTGATAGAAACGCTCCATCGCCTCGATACCCTTCAGGGCCGTTCCCTCAGGATCGGTGAAGTCGTTGGGTACATCCATCACATTGACGGCAAAGCGCACGAAGCGACGCAGGTTCTCATGCATGGTATAACGAGCCCAACTCGGCCAGATGGCAGCAAGACCAGCACCATGGGTGACATCGAACATACCACTCAGCTCATGCTCCAGCTGATGGGTAGCCCAGTCGCCAGTAGCGCCGCAGCCCGTCAGATCGTTATGCATCAACGAACCACCCCACATGATCTGTGCACGATAGCGATAGTCCTCAGGATCCTTCAGCACAGGGAAGACGGCATTCTTGATGGAACGCAGCGCTGCCTCGGCCAGATCGGTGGTGAAGTCCATATCGTCATCCTTGGTGAAGTAACGCTCCATCGTGTGCATCATCATATCCGTCACACCTGCTGCCGTCTGGTAAGGAGGCAATGTCATGGTGCGACGAGGATTCAGAATCGCAAACTTGGGGCGACTCAGATTGTTACTGTAGCCCACCTTCACATCGCCATCTTCGTTGGTAATCACCGAGCTCTCGCTCATCTCGCTACCAGCAGCAGGAATGGTCAGCACCGCAGCCACAGGCAACATCTCCTTAGGTTCGGCCTTACCCATATAAATATCCCACACATTACCCTCGAAAGGTACACCATAGCCAATACACTTGGCAGAGTCGATCACACTACCGCCACCAATAGCCAGGATGAAATCAATGCCCTCCTTGCGGCACAGGTCGATACCCTTCTGGGCCAGCGACAAACGGGGATTGGGCACCACACCACCTAAGGTGACATAGGGCACACCACCCTCCTGCAGCAGACCGCAGATCTTGTCGAGCAGACCTGAGCGCACAGCACTCTTTCCACCATAATGTACCAACACCTTCGTGCCACCGTACTTCTTCACCAGCAGCGCCACCTGCTCTTCCGACTGATCTCCAAACACCACCTCCGTGGGTGCGTAATAATTGAAATTCTTCATAACTCCTTTATATCATATTTTTGTGTCATTACATGAATATTAGATGATGAAAGTGGGCAAAAGTATAATCATATACCTTATTATTATAAGACATTAACATTCATTTGTGACATAAATTTGGTATTTTGCCCGAATAATATTACTTTTGCACTCAAATTTTAAAAATACGTATTTGAAGAATGGAAAACAAGACTTACAAGCGTACGACGGTAACGTCGGCGCTCCCATACGCTAATGGCGGTGTGCATATCGGTCACCTGGCTGGTGTGTATGTGCCCGCTGATATCTATGTGCGCTATCTTCGCTTGAAGAAGCGTGAGGTGCTGTTCATCGGCGGTTCAGATGAGCACGGTGTGCCCATCACCGTTCGTGCCCGTAAGGAGGGCATTACCCCTCAGGATGTCGTAGATCGCTATCACAAGATGATTAAGGACTCGTTTGAGGAGTTCGGCATCTCATTCGATATCTATAGCCGTACCACCAGCGAAACCCACCATAAGTTCGCC
>CACZTJ010000076.1 GCA_902784065.1 uncultured Prevotellaceae bacterium
CACCCTACCGCCCCATCACCGTGCGAATCACGCACAGCGAGCAGTCGCTCGTCACGGCCCTCGACTTCATGGTGGAGAAAATGACTGCCACGCCGCTGAGTGATTCGCAGCGTACTGCGCTCTCTAATGAATGCCGTCAGGTTATTGAGGAACCCACCAAGCGAGGCTTCCGTGTGAAACTGATTATATAATCAATGACAATAAATAAAACGTAAATAAAGACGACCGAACTCATCATGAAGTACATCGAAGATTGGACATGGAGAAAATGAAAAAGATTATGTATTGGATGCTCGTCGCCATCCTTATCAGCGGCGCAAGTGTATTCACGGCGTTTACTAACGACGATAACGAGACTGTTGACACGGAGGTCAGCGTTACGCCGAGTCAAAGCCGCGTGGGTTATTCCGCATGGAACACGCAGGTCAGCTATACCCACTGCGACCCCTTGCCCAAGACGGGGAAACCCGAACTAGTCAGCGGCACGTGGGAGATGAACGATGGCATCCTTCAGCACAAGGCATGTGAAAAGGCCCCGCTGGCCATCTGCAACTACATCATCCCCTACGACCACTACACCATCCAGTGTAGCGCCCGCAAGGACAGCGGAGAGGAGGGTTTCATCATTGTGTTCAACTATGTAGATGCGCAACACTACTGCTGGCTGAACTTCGGCTGCGAGGGCAACACGCAGCACGCTATCGAGCAGACAATCGGCGAAAGCAGGAAACGGTTGGTCACACGCCCAGGCAGCGTGGAGACAGGAAAATGGTATGACGTGAAACTGACCGTGGCCGGCTCTCGCATCAAAGCCTGGCTCGACGATACACTCTTGTTCGATGAAAAACTATAGTACAAATGGGCGCACCCAGATTTTTCCGTGGCAGGTCCACACAGACCTTGCATGACAGCATAAACAAAGGATTATAAGGGTTAGCCTCAAACATCTTCTCTATGTCACTTCTGCGAATGAGTGCCATTCGGCTACTTAACCGTGAGGCTGGCAATTGTCCATGCTCAACGAGTTTATAGACATACTGACGGGTGCAACCTAAAAGGATGGTTGCTTTGGAAAAAGTCAAATACTCCTGCTGCTGGAGTTCCATCACCGGCTCGACAGCCCGAAGGAAATCCCGTTGTCTCTTTTTCTTGGTTTCCTTCGCTTGCTCGGCACATTCCTTTGAGCAGTACTTCTGCATTCTGCTGTTTGTGTTGAAAACCTTGCCACAATAAGCACATTTTCTGGTCTTTGACATACTTGCGATATTTATGGGTTAAACATTCCTTTTGCTGTACCTCTCCGCAAGTCATCACTGGTAAACTCTCGACACCAATTGTCAACTTCCACCATGATGTTGCATTGGTTAAAAGCGGGTCAGAAATCTGTCAACTCTTGTAACCTATCAGTAACTCTTGTCAACTCTGTCCACGATGTGGCAAAAATAAAGCCCCGTAAATTCCCTGCGGTAGAAATACGTTGCAAATTTATAGGGAATTTCCGAAGCAACCAAAAACAATCATCAAAGTGTTAAAAATAGAATATTGCTGATAATCAATAATTTAAAAATTGCTATTCTTAGTTATTCATGGTTGTTCTTGACTGTCTAAATACAGTCATAGAAGAAGGTCAGGAGATCAAAACGGCTAAAGACTTCTTGAGGGAATATGAAGATTATGTCGATCTGGGCAGAGGTGAGGATAAAGAGTATGTGGAATGGTATAGGTCCATTGTAGAACATGCAGAAAAAAGAGAATTTCCTATCGCCTTTGAAGAGTTCTTTGATGCAGATCATTGGAGATTTTCGAATGGCGAGGCTTTGCACTATCCTCCCTTTACTCCTGCTTCAATAGACCAACTGAATGATAATCAGATCATATTTTTGGCTAAATGTGTATTCGACGAGGGATCTGTTGACGAATTGAATGATTTTTTGAAAAGCGATGGACCAAAATCGACGATACCGGAAATTGCAGAGGTGATCCGCAAGGCATTTAGAGAGAAGAAATGCCTAATTTGCCACTATGATTCATTCGAGAATTATACAGATCTTATTGCTTGGGATGATGCTGATCCTAGTAAAATGAGGTGGTGAACTTACTCACTTACTCACTTAGGACATCTAGGTTTTTAAAATTTGGATTAACTTATAGAATTTATTAAATAATATATTATATTAAGCTAATTTCTTGGGTAAACCAGAAATGTAAATGTCCTAAATGAGTAACTGAGTAACTGAGTAACCTTTGCATTTTTATGAAAAATAATCGCTAAAAAGTTTGGTAGTTTCGAGAAATTTTCTTACCTTTGCATCATAGATGCAAAAATGACAAAAGCATCAAAAATTTGCGGCATAACTATCCGACAAAAATTTCTTAGTGCACGGAAAAGTGTTGCATAGTATAACCGCAAAATCGAGGATCAAGGAAAAGGTTTTAAGGAAGAGGAAAAACATTTACACCATTAAACTTTTAAATAATTTATGGCACTTAAGGTAAAGGCAGTAGAAAGACTGCTGAAGTTTGACAAGGAATCGGCGGGCAAGTACCGCTATGTGATGAAGCCTGAGATGTACTCTAGCTCTCCGCAGCGGTGTGAGCCAGGGCGTGATGAAGGCCTGCTGGGATGCAGCCGGTGAGGTCATCAAGGCTTGGGCAACTGAAGGCCACAGCGTGGCTCTGCCCGGACTCGGCAACATGCGATTCGGACTCCGTTCGAAGGCTGTAGAGAATGTGAACGATGTGAAGACTGGTCTGATCTCGAGCCGTCGCATCATCTTCACCCCCAGTGTTGACCTGAAGGATGAGCTGGCTAACACCAGTATCCAGATCACCTGCTACGACAAGGACGGTAACATCGTAAGACGTGTGACCTCAACCTCTTTCTTCGCAGAGCGAAGCGACCAATGAGTCGAGCGCAGGCTCCGAAGGTGGTAACACCAACCAAGGTGGTAACACTGGTGGCAACCAGGGCGGTAACACCGGAGGCGGTGGCGGCGGTAACGACGACAGTCCCATCGACGATGATTAAAGTCTAAGGATGTCATCTCGACTAAGCGGAGCGCATGGAGAGATCTCAGAGACCTCTCGACTCCGCTCGAGGTGACAAAGGGAGGTCGAGATGACCGAAATGGACGCGTGAATTCCTAACATGTCTAACTTAAAAACATTTGGATTATGACGAAGAAAGAGAGTATTAAGTTTATTGCGCAGATCATCGTATCGATTGCTTCAGCGGTGCTGACGGCACTGGGAGCGACCTCGTGCATGGGGTTTTGATGACAAAGACAATAATGGCGGGCCCTCAAAGCCCGCCATTATATTTAGTAATATCTTTCCTGATAAAGTCGAACGGATATAATGTCGTTCTCTTTATTGAAACTGATTTTGTCTTCGCGAGCGAGCCATCCAATAGCCGTAAACACCTGTGATTGGTCAAGATTGGTCGCTGCTTGCAACTCTTCGATAGTAAGTTTGTCCTTACCTTCCAATGCACGCCATACGATACCAGCGTTTTCTCCGATTTGAATTTTATCCATACTCGTTAATTTTTAATGTTGTTAGTAATATTATCGTTTCTGCTGCAAAGATACAATTATTATTTTAAAAACACAAGTTTAATTTGGTTTTTTTTCTCATTTATTCGTATCTTTGAGCTTTCGCTCGAAGATACTTTCACTCGGAAATGAAAAGAAAAACAAGTTTTCCTTTTGCATTTCACTCATTTATTCGTATCTTTGCAGCCAGAACTATCAACCGAATATGATAAAGACCGGAGATATGAAACGTTTCTTCCTGTGTGTTGCCATGATGATCTGTCAGTTGTTGCTGACGGCGGAGGCACAGGCCATCAATTATAAAGAGAAGGACACGACCGCTGCCCGCCTCTCTATCGAATTCCGACGGCTCTATATCGACGGCGACGAGAAGAAACTCTATGCCAAGGCTCAGGAGCTGCTCGACTATATCAAGTCGCAGCCAGAATTCGACCATCACCTCTACTACTCCACCCTGATCGACGTGGTGTCGTTTGACATGAACAACGGCCACTACTACCGCGCCATGCAGAAGGCCCGCAAGCTGGTGGCAGAGATGAAGGAGAAGCAGCACACCGAGGAATACTATAACGCCAGCTACCTGATGGCGATCATCTACTGGTATCGTAACAATATCCCTATCGCCTCCAAATATTTCGATAAGGCTATCAAGGAGGTGCCGAAGGAGAACACGATCGACCTGGCATCTATCTATACCGATTATGCCAACATGATGACCGACGAGGACCCCCAGAAGGCGATGCAACTGGTGAACCTGGCGCTGGAAAAGAGTGGCGACAACTGCTACCGGCTGACCTATGCCCTCACGATGAAGGGCGTGATAGCCTTTGCACAGCGCGACGGCGCCACCGTGCTCGAATGTTACCGCCACTACCTCGACCTGAAGGGTCAGAATACCCCCGATCATATCTGCGACATGTACGAAAAACATCTGGCGCTGGCAGCACTGACGGTGAACGGGCATGCCGACGAGGCGATGGAGGAGAGCAAGAGTGACTTGGACAATACCGACCGCTATGCCATCCAGCTGTCGATCTGCGACTATATCGGTGACAAGGCGAAGGCCTACGAGATACTGAAGAAACTGACGAAGGAAGAGGAGATGCTGAACAACCTGATCATGGAGGACGACATCAACGAGATGAACTCCGACCTGCAGGTGGTGGAGGCGAAGCGCGAAATGAGCCGCAACTGGATCATCTTCCTCGTGGTGCTCATCGTGCTGTCGATGATCATCATCGTATGCCTCATCGTGATCATCATGAGCCGACGCCGTTCGCTCCAGAGGATGAGCCAGCACAACGCCGAGTTGACCAAGGCCAAGAACCGTGCCCAGGAGAGCGACCGCATGAAGTCGATCTTCATCCGCCACGTGAGTCATGAGATCCGTACCCCGCTGAACATCATCACGGGCTTTACACAGGTGCTGAACACCCCTGGCTACGTGCCCTCGGAGAATGACCGTAAGGACATGATGCTGCGCATCTCGGAGAACACGGAGCAGATCACCATGATGGTGAACGAGCTGCTGGAGATGGCTGACATGGAGAGTATGACCGTGATTGACAGAACCGACGAGACCACTGCCAGCAACCTCTGTCAGCAGGCCATCGCCGAGAGTAACATCAGCCCGACGGAGCAGGTGGCATTCAGACTGCAGAACGAGGTGCCTGACGACCTGAAGCTGAAGACGAACAGCCGCATCGTGGTGAAGATCCTGAGGAATCTGTTGAAGAACGCCGTGAAGTTCACCAGCCAGGGCCACATCACCCTGAAGGTGACGCTCGACGAGCGGAAAACGCATATCAACTTTGCCGTGATCGATACGGGCATCGGTGTGCCCGAGGAGGCACGCGAGCGTATCTTTGAACGTTTTGAGAAGGTAAACAGCTTTAAGGAAGGTATCGGACTGGGGCTGAGCGTATCGCGTTCACTCGCCCGACGGATGGGCGGTGATGTGACACTGGCCGACACTGGCAGTCATGGCAGCACATTCCTGCTCACCATGCCACTATGAGCCCCCGGCGGCATTAGGGTTTCATGAACACGAAATAGACGGCTGCCACCAGACAAAGGGCAGCGGCGGCATGATTCCAATGCAGCTGTTCATGCTGGAAGATGAGGTTGGCTATCAGGGCGAACACCACCAGCGAGATGCACTCCTGGATCACCTTGAGCTGCACGAGGTTGAACGGACCACCGTTATCCACAAAGCCGAGGCGGTTGGCCGGCACCTGACAGCAATACTCGAAGAAGGCGATGGCCCACGAGAAGGCGATGACCAGAAACAGAGGCCAGTGGGTAGAGACGCCCGTCTGCTGGAGGCGCAGATGGCCATACCAGGCGAAAGTCATAAACACATTGCTCAAAATGAGCAGCAGAATCGTATAAAAACCGTTTACCATAACAAAGAGCTATCTAAAAACGGCTGCAAAGGTACAAGAAAAAGCTGAAAGCAAGACATTTAGAGAGAAAAAAATAATAACTTTACCCATTATGAGAACAATTTTAGTAGCATTCATCTGTATGATGGCACTGGGCACCAGCCAGGCACAAGACCAGAAAGCGGAACGAATTAAGTTTATCAGAAGCACGTATGCCAAGGCGAAGAAGCAGATCGAGCAGAACGGCAAAAACGGCAATTCGCCCAAGGACATGCGACTTATCATCAACCGACTGGAGGACGAGGACATCCCCCTCTACGACACGGAACAGTTGGACTTCTACTTCGAAGAGAAGGATGTGGACGGACTGGCAACGAAACAGCCACCTTATTTCATTGCAGAGAACTGGGGCAACCACGGCCATAGCAGATACCGCGAGGTGCTGCTCGACCCGAAGACCCACCAGGTGATCTTCTGCTACATGAGAGGCGAGACGGATGCCGGCTTCGTGGTGGAGTCGCGCTATTACTACGATGCCCAGGGCAAATGCATCGAGCAGAAGCATAACACAGAGAACAGCTGGACGGGGCCCGAAACCGAGTTGGAGAATGCAGGATACTACCTGAGGCTTTTCAATATGCTGACCTACAACGGCTACTTCACCCCGCTGGATCTCGACAAGCCGAAGAAGCCTACCACCCCCAAGGCTGAGCGCCTGAAGCACATCCGCACCCTCTATTCACAGGCCAAGGACAAAATGGCTGCCAACGATGAGTCGGATATGTCGAACGACCTGCATATCACCACCCACGACCTGGGTGACAACCAGCCCCCCAGAACGATCAAGACGAGGATCTACTTCGACAAGGACGGCATCTACTTCATCAACCAGTCGAGCAAGTCGATGCGGCTCGACAGCTATAGCGAATACCTCTTCGAGCCAAAGACCAAGGACCTGATCTTCTCCTACTCACGGGGCGCTGAGGAGGGAGAGGTGTATGAATGGCGCTACTATTTCGACGAAAACGGCGATTGTATAGAGACAAAGACCAATAACACCGACGAAACGGATGAGGGCTTCTATGACAAACGGGCAGCGAAGGACCTGCAGGCCATCTTCGACATGCTGAACGGACATGAGGAATAACGATAAAGAGATATGAAGAAGACGATCTTAGCACTCACGATGCTGGTGTGCGCCATCAGTGTGGCAGCACAGGACTACCTATCTAACTCGGAGATCGACGACCAATGGCGACAGAAGACCATTGCAGTGAAGAACGGTGGACAGACACCCGACGTGGTGACACTGCTCAAAGCCTTCCACCAGGCACTGCCCGCATGGGTAGTGGGTGAGGTGCTGAAACAGGCAGCGCACCCCGCCAAAGGGACACGCCAAAGCGGAACAGCCTCTATTCTGGAAGCAGAAGACGACTACCGCATTCTGGTGGACCGCAGAAACGGATACGTGGATCTGGCATCGCAGACGGACATGAGTCAGATGCAGGCTTGTGTGTGGCGCAAGGATAATGGGCACAGGATCTTTGCCGTGACGACGTACGAGCAGCACGATCGTGTACAGAACCTGCTCTGCTGGTATGACTACGACCCTGCCACACAGACGATGAAGCCAGAACGCAGTCCGCTCGACGACTTCAAGCCATCATCACCTGGGGCCGAACTGGCATGGAACCTGCCTATGAAGGGGACTGATTTCACGATTACGGAATACTACCCGGGACTACCATCTATCACCCACGTCTATCATTGGGACAACAAGCAGTTCCGTGAGGGTCAGACGCAGATGCCCAACTTCGAGTATAGGCCCAGTGTGGGAGCTACCCATGCCGAATCGGCACGCCATTGCAACCACGTGTGGTCACGCTACGCCCTGGTGGATCTGACTGGCGAGGGATGGCCTGTGATGCTGTTGGAAGAGCGCGAAGGCGGTGAGATGACAGAGCGCATCATGCTGGCAGACTACAAGGGGGATCTGTGTGTCATCGCCACGCAGTCGGCCCTCGGCGAGAAGATGAACGTGTATCAGCTGCCCCCGCGGAAGAACAACAAACGCGTGGCAGTGCAGTATCGTGATTTGCCAGGTGGCTACTATTACTCGATCCTGACGGGTAACAATGTGATGTTCGTTGTCAGCGACCTGCCTAACATGTCGAAAGCCAGCGACGAAGACACACGGGTGGTTTCGGTGGAAGCAGGCTTCGGCGGCGACGATGAGACCACGGAGATTATCGACCAAATGGGCGACTGGATCAATCTGCCCAGTATGCTCAACTGGCACGAACTGACCATCACTGACGAAGAAGATGGGCTCTAAGGCTTGATAATTGTCAAATATACAATCAATACATTGCACAAATCGGCCTTTTTGTGCACATTTTGGCTGATTTTGTGCAATTAATTTGGCCGTATGGGTAAAAATAACTACCTTTGCAGCCGATTTTGCAAAAGGATATACATTATTAATTAATATTATGGCATTAAAAATTGTTGTGCTGGCCAAGCAAGTGCCAGACACCCGAAATGTGGGTAAGGATGCTATGACAGCTGAAGGTACCGTTAACCGTGCTGCCCTACCCGCCATCTTCAATCCAGAAGATTTGAATGCCTTGGAGCAGGCCCTTCGCTTGAAGGAGCAGAATCCAGGCTCAACAGTAGGAATCCTCACGATGGGTCCTCCACGTGCAGGTGAAATCATCCGTCAGGGACTGTATCGTGGTGCAGATACCGGTTGGTTGCTCACCGACCGTCTCTTCGCAGGAGCCGATACCCTTGCTACCAGTTACGCACTGGCTACCGCCATCAAGAAGATTGGTGAGGTGGACATCGTGATTGGTGGTCGTCAGGCTATCGACGGTGATACCGCTCAGGTAGGTCCTCAGGTGGCTCAGAAGCTGGGCCTCAACCAGGTGACATACGCTGAGGAGGTGCTGAGTGTGAAGGATGGTAAGGCTACCATCAAGCGCGTGATCGACGGTGGTGTGGAGACTGTAGAGGCTCCGCTGCCTGTAGTGATCACCGTGAACGGAAGTGCTGCCCCCTGTCGCCCCCAGAACGCCAAACTGGTGATGAAGTACAAGCGCGCTACCTGTCCGATGGAGCGCCCTGCCGAGGGTACAGCTTACGACTATCTGTATGATGAGCGCCCTGAGCTGACACTGAACCAGTGGAGCGTGGCTGATGTGGATGGCGACGTGAACCAGTGTGGTCTGAGTGGCTCACCCACCAAGGTGAAGGCCATCAAGAACATTGTGTTCCAGGCTAAGGAGTCGAAAACTTTGACGGCTTCGGATGCTGATATCGAGGGAATGATCAAAGAATTGTTGGAAGAGAAGATTATTGGATAATTGAGATATGAACAACGTATTTGTATATTGCGAAATTGAAGGTACTCAGGTACAGGAAGTATCTCAGGAGCTGCTGACCAAGGGTCGTAAGCTCGCCAATACACTGGGTGTTGAGCTCCATGCCGTGGTGGCCGGTACAGGCATCAAGGGCAAGGTGGAGGATCAGATTCTGCCTTATGGTGTCGATAAGCTGTTTGTTTTCGACGCGAAGGACCTGTTCCCCTACACCTCAGCTCCCCACACCGATATTCTCGTGAACCTCTTCAAGGAAGAGCAGCCTCAGATCTGTCTGATGGGTGCTACTGTGATCGGTCGTGACCTCGGACCCCGTGTGTCATCATCGCTGACCTCTGGTCTGACTGCTGACTGCACAGAGCTGGAGATTGGTGAGTTCGACGACAACAAGGCTGGTAAGCACTACGATAACCTGCTCTATCAGATCCGTCCTGCCTTCGGTGGTAACATCGTGGCAACGATCGTGAACCCCGACCATCGTCCTCAGATGGCTACCGTTCGTAGCGGTGTGATGCAGAAGGCTCTGTACGATGGCGAGTGCCGCAAGGAGGTGGTTTATCCTGAGGTAAGCAAGTATGTAAGTCCCGAGGCTTTCGTAGTGAAGGTGCTCGATCACCATGTAGAGGCTGCTAAGCACAACCTGAAGGGTGCGCCCATCGTGGTGGCTGGTGGTTACGGTATGGGTTCGAAGGAGAACTTCGACCTGCTGTTCGACCTGGCCAAGGTGCTGCATGGTGAGGTTGGTGGTAGCCGTGCTGCTGTGGATGCAGGCTGGCTCGACCACGACCGTCAGATTGGTCAGACTGGTGTGACCGTTCATCCGAAGGTGTATATCGCCTGTGGTATCTCTGGACAGATTCAGCACATCGCTGGTATGCAGGACTCTGGTATCATCATCTCTGTGAACAGTGATCCCGATGCCCCCATCAACCGCATCGCCGACTATGTGATTGTTGGTACCGTTGAGGAGGTTGTTCCAAAGTTAATTAAGTACTATAAGCAGAATAGCAAATAATTATGGCAAACTATTATAGCGATCATCCTGAGATCGGGTTCTAAACTATTATAGCGATCATCCTGAGATCGGGTTCTACTTGAACCACCCCCTGATGGCTCGTATTGTTGAACTGAAAGAAAAGGGTTTCGCTGACGCGAAAGAATATGATTACGCCCCCGTTGACCTAGGCGATGCTATCGAGAACTACAAGCAGATTCTCGACATCACCGGCGACGTGGCTGCCAATATCATCGAGCCAAACTCTGAGGCTGTTGACCTCGAAGGTCCGCACCTTGAGAACGGCCGTATGATCTACGCCTCTAAGACTTACGAGAACCTCGATGCCACCCGTAAGGCTGGTCTGTGGGGTGTATCAATGCCTCGCCGTTACGGCGGTCTGAACCTGCCTAACGCTGTGTTCTCTATGCTGAGTGAGATGATTTCAGCTGCTGATGCTGGTTTCCAGAACATCTGGAGCCTGCAGAGCTGTATCGACACCCTGTATGAGTTCGGTAGCGAGGAGCAGCGCCAGAAGTATATCCCCCGCGTTTGCGCTGGTGAGGGTATGAGTATGGACCTGACAGAGCCCGATGCCGGTTCTGACCTGCAGCGCGTGATGCTGAAGGCTACCTTCGACGAGAAGGAGAACTGCTGGCGTCTGAACGGTGTGAAGCGTTTCATCACCAACGGTGACTCTGACATCCACCTCGTGCTGGCTCGTTCTGAGGAAGGCACCAAGGACGGACGTGGTCTGTCGATGTTCATCTACGACAAGCGCCAGGGAGGCGTGAACGTACGTCACATCGAGCACAAGCTGGGTATCCATGGCTCACCTACCTGTGAGCTGACCTATAAGAACGCCAAGGCAGAGCTCTGCGGAAGCACCCGTCTCGGACTGATCAAGTACGTGATGGCTCTGATGAACGGTGCCCGTCTGGGTATTGCTGCACAGAGTGTAGGTGTTGAGCAGGAGGCTTACAACGAGGGTCTGGCTTACGCTAAGGAGCGTCAGCAGTTTGGTGATAAGATCATCAACTTCCCCGCTGTCTATGATATGCTCTCTCGCATGAAGGCCAAGCTCGATGCCGGTCGTTCACTGCTGTACGAGACAGCTGCCTACGTAGATATCTACAAGTGCCTCGAGGACATCGAGCGCGACCGCAAGCTCACACCCGAGGAGAAGCAGGAGCTGAAGAAGTACCAGCGTCTGGCTGATGCCTTCACCCCGCTGGCAAAGGGTATGAACTCTGAGTACGCCAACCAGAACGCTTACGATGCTATCTCAATCCACGGTGGTTCAGGCTTCATCATGGAGTACAAGAGCCAGCGCCTGTTCCGCGACGCACGTATCTTCTCTATCTATGAGGGTACCACGCAGCTGCAGGTGGTTGCTGCCATCCGCTACATCACCAACGGCACCATGCTGAACAACATCAAGGAGATGTACGAGGCACTGGAGGTTAGCGAGTCATTGAAGGGATTGAAAGACCGCATAGGCCTGCTGATTCCTTCTTACGAAGAGGCACTCGCCAACGTAAAGGCGCTCGACAATCAGGACGCTCAGGACTTCCTGGCCCGTCGTCTGTATGACATGACTGCTGAGCTGGTGATGAGTCTGCTTATCCTCCGCGACGCAACCAAGGCTCCCGAGCTCTTCGAGAAGAGTGCCAACGTGTATGTCCGCATGACCGAAGAGGACGTGATGGGTAAGATCCTATACATCAAGCTGTTCAAGGTAGAGGATCTCGAGCAGTTCAAGGCTGCCCAGCCTGAGGCATAAATGGCTGCGCACAACGAACTGGGGAAATGGGGTGAAGACCTGGCGACAGAATATCTGGAGCAGAAGGGTTACACCATTATAGAGCGCGATTGGAAGTCTGGGCGGCGTGATCTCGACATCATTGCCCGCGACGGAAATACCGTGGTGTTCGTGGAGGTGAAGACACGCAGAAGCAGTGTGTTCGGAGCGCCTGAAGAGGCGATCGACTTCCACAAACTGCAGAATCTCCAACAGGCTGTGAACCACTATGTGAAGTACAAGCACATACGGCAACCGATCCGCTTCGACATTGTCTCCATCGTTGGAACGATTGGCAATACGCCTGACATCCGGCATATTCAGGATGTTACACTTATATAAAACATCGCTCTGGTCATCAGGACCAGGGCGATTTTTAAACCAGAAACTATAAATTATCAACAGATTATGACTAAGAAATTGTATGTATTGAGTATGTTGTTTGTGTCTGTCCTCACGGCAATGGCACAGACAGTCAGTGTGTCATCTCCCAACGGGAAGCTGAAAGTGGATATCACCTGCCAGGACGGTCTGGCAGCCTATACCGTGAGCTATGACGGTAAGACGATGATGACACCTTCGGCCTTAGGCTTGAAGGCCGACATCGGTGATTTCACGAAAGGTCTGAAGCTGCAGGACAGCAAACAGAGCAGTGTAGATAAGACCTATACGATGAGCCGCACAAAAACATCAAGTTCGCACTTTGTGGCCAACCAGACGGATGTCACCCTGGCAAATGCCAACGGTCAGCAGATGGTAGTGACCTTCGTGGTGTCAGACAATGACATCGCCTTCCGCTATACCTTGCTGAAGAATCAGAATAAGGACACGAACAGTGTCGTTATCAAGAGTGAGGCTACTGCCTTCAACTTCCCGGAGACGACTACCAGCTTTATCTGTCCGCAGAGCAAGCCAATGGTAGGCTTCGCCCAGACCAAGCCCTCTTATGAGGAGGAATATAAAGCTGATGCAGCCATCAATACCCCGTCGGCATTCGGTGAAGGTTATACCTTCCCCTGCCTGTTCCGTATCGGAGCCGATGGTTGGGTGCTCGTCAGTGAGACAGGTGTTGGCAGCAACTACGTAGGTGCTCACCTGAGCGACTATGAGCAGGGCAAGGGCTACACCATCGCCTTCCCGAACCCCGGTGAGATGAAAGGCATGGGCAGCAACTATGCCGCCATCAACCTGCCTGGCTCTACCCCATGGCGCACCATCACCGTCGGTGCCACACTGAAGCCTATCGTGGAGACGACCATCCCCTATGATGTGGTGGAGCCGCTCTACGAGGCCAAGCAAGACTACCGTCCGGGCCGCTATACCTGGGGCTGGCTGATCTGGCAGGACAACTCGACCATCTTTGAAGATCAGGTGAAGATGATTGACGTGGCAGCAGAGATGGGGTATGAATACACCCTCGTGGATGCCCTCTGGGATACACAGATCGGCTATGACCGCATTGAAGAGCTGTCAAAGTACGCACAGAGCAAAGGTGTGCGCCTGTTACTCTGGTACAACTCCAACGGCACCTGGAACGATGCCCCGCAAGGTCCTCACAATGGTATGAGCACAGCTATTGCCCGTGAGCGTGAGATGGCATGGATGGAGAAGATCGGCGTGGCTGGTATCAAGGTGGACTTCTTCGGCAGCGACAAGCAGGAGATGATGAAGCTATATGAGGATATCCTTGCCGACGGCAACCGTCATGGCTTGCAGGTGATCTTCCACGGCTGTACCCTACCCCGTGGCTGGGAACGTATGTATCCCAACTATGTAGCCAGCGAGGCATTCCTGGCTTCAGAGAATGTATTCTTCTCAGAGCATCATGCCAAGCAGGAAGGTTTTGAGCTGACCATGCACCCCTTCTCGCGTAATGCGGTGGCTGCAGCTGACTGGGGTGGTGTGATGATGAACCATCACATGAGCCGTGACAACAAGAGCCGTCATCAGCGCTATACCAGCGACGTGTTTGAGATGGCCTCATCCATCGTGATACAAACCAGCGTGAACTGCGTGGCCATCTATCCCAACAACCTCGAAGAGCTGCCTCAGTTTGAGCTGGACTTCCTGAAGGAGATTCCCACCACCTGGGAGGAGACACAGTTCATCGAGGGCTACCCCACCCAATATGTGGTGCTGGCACGTCGTACTGGCGACAAGTGGTATGTTGCTGGTCTGAACGGCACCCAGGAGAAGAAGGAACTGACACTCCAGTTGCCGATGCTGGCCGGTAAGACAGTGCGCTACTACACCGACAAGCCTCTGAAGAAGGGAGAGATTCTGCCCGTTTCTGAACTGAAGACCCTGAAGGTCGGCAAGGATGGAGAAGCCAAGGTAACGATCCAGCCGATGGGCGGTATCATTATCACAGAATAAGCTATTCGCGGTCCAGATAGTTCCGGATATCTTCCTGAACCCGACGGAACTGCTCTGAAGACATGTAACCCGTGTTTTTCTTAAGCATCACCTTAATGTCCTGCAATGAGTTTTCATAGCAGGACATTTCATTTCGCTTCTGTGTGCGATGGGCAGAAGCATGATATATCTCGTTCTGACGCTCCTGACGAAGCAGGTTGCAAACCTTTGAAAGCATGGGAGATACCACCGTATCGAACAGATGGTGGCCCTGAATATACAGATAGGTGGTCTGGGGCGTCACACCCAGCGACTTGATATCCTCCTTGGTGGCCAGATACTCTTCCTTGGCATCCGGGAACATACGTTGCAGTTCGTTGATGCGGGTATGCACCTTCCGCTTGACATTATTGATCGAGGGCTCCGGGTTATTCACATTAAAGCCCCCCGGGTCGGCAATACGGTTCAGGTCGGAGATAGAGAAACGAGGATAGTTGCCGTTACGATAGAGCATGATCGACCACACAAACAGTGGGAAAAGTGCTTCACTGAAAAGGCGGAAGTATTCACGGAAATCGAAGATGCGGTGATCGTTGAGCGTCACCGACACACAGACATTATGCAGCGACGGCGCATAACACTGGAAGTTCTCGATGGCATAGACATAGGTATGGAACACATAAGGACTGTCGAGCACCTTCTGAGACTGATGGGTGCGCCCCTGAATCAGATAGTCGTAGTCGGCATCCACACAGGCTATCATATCGCGTCCCAAGGGTTCTCCTTCGAGGAAGTTCATCAGGACTGATTTCTTACCACGCGTCAGATTACCTTTTGAGGGGAGCATCACCTCGAAATATCGCTTATCGTTCTCGAACTCACTGAGAACAGTGCGCCAGAAATAGATATCATCATAGCTCTCAACGTAGGCAACGATCCTACGGCGCGCCTTCTTCGAAGTCAGCGAGTTTGCCGCTTCAAAATACCGGCTATTCAGATTATCTTTCAGGCGATAAGGCATATCAAATCGTGATATCTGATACCTCTGTGACGCTATCCACCCAACCATTCATGACAACGGCAGGCGAATGGGTGGTCAGAATGATCTGCACATTCGGATTCAGCTCCAAACAGAGATCAATCAGGCGTTTCTGCCACTCGATGTGGAGCGATACCTCTGGCTCATCCATAAAGAGCACATATGGCTGGTTATCCTCTACCAGCACCGTGAGCAGGATGGCAAGTATCTGCTTCTCACCACTCGACAGCTGATAAGGCATCAATGTCTCACCGATCTGCGAGAAACGGATCTCGTTCTCTGTGCGTACAATCTTCTTGCCCGTCTCAGAGAACAGGTCATCGACAATATCCTGGAAGCGCTTCTTCTGCATCGACAGCTGTTGGGCCGCATCAGGATTACCTGCCTGCAGCTCTGCGATGATACGATTACCGATATTCACCTGATAATCAAGATACTTACGCTGTAAGTGGAAAAGCTGGAAGTCGAGTGCCGAAGAGATACGGGTATCGACATGCGCCATCGTATCGAGGTCAAGGACTGGTGAATCGAGTGAACGGATGACGTCAAAACGGATCCATTTGGCATCAGCAGGCTCCACGTCAAGGCGAACACCTTTCAGCATGTGACTGGGGAACTCGCCACCAGCCGCCAGACCTTTCACCACCTTGTTCAGGATGGTGCTCTTACCCTGTCCGTTACTGCCACTCAGGATATTCACCTGGCGATTCAGATCCCAGACAATATGTTTCTTACCACTCCATAGAGATTCGATCTCTATCCGTTTGATGTAGTCAGCATACTTTTGCATAAGCCTTTTCATTTATAAAAGGGCACCATAATATGATCATGATGCCCCTTTCTATTGATTATCTTGCCTTAAATGGTGGTCTTGAATCTTCTGGATGCCAGAAGTCGAAGAGTGCCACGTCGAAGATCAAGTTGCTATAGGCGGGGATGGTAGTGGAACCACTACTGCTGCCATAAGCCAGATTGTACGGAATATAGATCAGCCAGCGGTCGCCGACATGCATCTGCAGTAAAGCCGACTGGAGACCTGTAATCCAGCCACAATCCGTTTTGGGATAAGCTGTCTTCCAAGAAAAGTCGTTTAGATAAGACTGGTCGAAGACATAGCCTTCAGGATATGTCTTTGTCGGAATCAGTCTGCCACGAAAGGCAATACGTACTGTATCCGTAATCATCGGATAGCCTACGCCATCACCTTCTTCCAACACGTTCACATAGACATAGTCGCCGTTTCCTGCTGGGGCATTCTCGTTCAACGTATAGTTCCTCACCTTCTTGAGACTGGTGTCAGCAGCCCAATCAGCTATCGCCAAATCGTTACGCTCCTTCCAATTATCAAACTCAGTCTCGTCATCGCCATCATCATCATCGTCTTCCTCACAAGAGGAGAGCAGAGGGATGCATGTCAACAGGCAAAACGGCATCAGCCATTTCACCAGCAACGTTGCCACTTTCTCGATAGACTTTGTCATCTTATTACGTTTTTACGATTGCGTTTACTGGAGTTTCTTCAGCAGGCTGGCGATGCTCACCTTATCCTCGATGATAGCGTTGAGGTCGCTGATATTCACGCGCTCCTGCTCCATCGTATCACGGAAACGAAGTGTGACCTTACCATCCGTCAGTGAGTCGTGATCGACAGTGACGCAGTATGGCGTACCAATGGCATCCTGACGACGATAGCGCTTACCGATAGAATCCTTCTCATCATACTGGCAATTGAAGTGGAACTTCAGGCTGTCGATGATCTCACGAGCCTTCTCGGGCAGACCGTCCTTCTTCACCAGCGGCATCACAGCACACTTCACAGGAGCCAGGGCTGCGGGCAACTTCAGTACCACGCGGGTCTCGCCATTCTCGAGCTTCTCCTCCTCGTAAGCATGACACATGATAGAGAGGAACATACGATCGACTCCGATTGAGGTCTCGATAACAAACGGCGTATAGCTCTCATTGGTCTGAGGATCGAAGTACTTGATGCTCTTGCCAGAGTATTTCTCGTGCTGAGAGAGGTCGAAGTTCGTACGAGAGTGGATGCCCTCCACCTCCTTGAAGCCGAATGGCATCTTGAACTCGATATCGGTAGCAGCGTTGGCATAGTGAGCCAGCTTGTCGTGATCGTGGAAACGGTAGTTCTCTGCGCCGAAGCCCAGAGCCTGGTGCCACTTCATACGTGTCTCCTTCCACTTCGGGAACCACTCCAGCTCTGTGCCGGGCTGTACGAAGAACTGCATCTCCATCTGCTCGAACTCGCGCATACGGAAGATGAACTGACGGGCTACGATCTCGTTACGGAAAGCCTTACCAATCTGAGCGATACCAAAAGGAATCTTCATACGACCAGTCTTCTGTACGTTCAGGTAGTTCACGAAGATACCCTGAGCCGTCTCAGGACGCAGGTAAACCTTCATGGAAGCATCGGCGCTGGCACCCATCTCAGTAGCGAACATCAGGTTGAACTGACGAACATCGGTCCAGTTCTTGGTACCACTGATGGGATCCACAATCTCTTCATCGAGGATAATCTGCTTCAGCGCCTCGAGGTCTGGTCCCTGCATAGCCTCAGCATAGCGGGCATGCAGTGCGTCGCGCTTCTCCTTGGTCTCCTTCACACGCTCGCTGGTTTCCAGATACTTAGCCTCATCGAAGCTGTCGCCGAAACGCTTGCGAGCCTTCTCCACTTCCTTCTGAATCTTCTCGTCGTACTTTGCAATCTGATCCTCGATCAGCACATCAGCACGATAACGCTTCTTAGAGTCGCGGTTATCAATCAGGGGATCATTGAAAGCATCTACGTGTCCAGAGGCCTTCCATATTGTGGGATGCATAAAGATGGCAGAGTCGATACCCACGATATTCTCGTGAAGCATCGTCATAGCCTTCCACCAATACTGCTTGATATTATTCTTCAACTCCACACCGTTCTGACCATAGTCGTAAACGGCTCCTAATCCATCGTAAATCTCACTGCTGGGGAACACGAAACCGTACTCTTTGCAATGGCTTACGATTTTCTTAAATACATCTTCTTGTGCCATAATTATATTAAAATTGCAATTCTGGCTGCAAAGTTACAACTTTTTTTTGAAAACGTTTGCCGTTTTCAATAAAATTGTGTACCTTTGCATCCGCTTAACAAAAGTATAGGGGCATAGCCCAGTTGGTTTAGAGCGCTGCAGTCACATTGCAGAGGTCCCCGGTTCGAGCCCGGGTGTCCCTACGAAAAGAATCCCTTCCTAACGGTGGGGATTTTTTCGTTTATAGGAGATTCAAAAGTAAATTCAGTGAATTTGCAGACCAAATTCAGTGTATTTACCGACCAAATTCAGTGAATTTGCTTGGTAATTTCAGTGAATTTATAAACTCAGGAGTTAGATCTTTCAATGAAGACAAATAAAAAAATCCCGCCAATTACGGCGGGATTAATAGTCATCCAATATACTGCTATTAGTTGAACAGATAACGGATTGTGAACTGGATGCGGTAAGTAGATGCAGTATCCAGATAGTTCTGAGAAGTAGAGAGGTGACGAGCACCGTTCACAAGATTATAGGTATACTGACCTACATTATCCTTATTTGTCTTATAAGTCAACAGGGTGTTACCCGTGACCTGCTTGTACAGACCCCAGTCCTTGCAGAGGAAGTTGAGCAGGTTCTCGATATCCAGACCGAGCTGCAGGGTGTGCTTGGTCTTACCCCACTTAATACTCATATCGCGCAGGTACTTGAAGTCCAGCTGATGGTGCCAAGGCATCTTAGCGCCACCACGCTCAGCATACTGACCCTTGCGATCCTGCAGGTAGTCATCCTGCTCGATGAAG
>CACZTJ010000077.1 GCA_902784065.1 uncultured Prevotellaceae bacterium
TTTAGCAAACTGCTGGTTTCAGCCACTCACCCATCCTTCCAAGAATGCTTCGTGTTAGAAACCGAGGGGTTATCTCCTCAAATGCGGGTGCAAAGGTAATGCTATTTTTTTGTTCCTGCAAATTTTTGGGCAACTTTTTTCGAAAAAAGTTATTTGAACGCCACCACCTCCGACAGCTCGGGATCGAAGTAGAAGGTGTTCTGCAGGGTGTCACCATTGCTTATATAGCTCATTCTCAGATAGTAAAGGTCGTCAGTGGGTATCGCACCGTAGGAAATGCCCTTTTTGAAGTTGGCTGCTCCGCGCTGGCGCATCACCTTGATGAGAGAGTCGCTGAGGTGGCGGGTGGTGCCCAGATCGGCAAAGTCCTTACCGCTGATGGCAGAGGGATCCACCATGTTTTCTGCCACAAAATCACTGGCCAGACTCTCAGCCTTATGCTGCTGTCCACAGGAGGTGAACAACAGCAGGGCTGATATACCTATTATTATACACGCGCGCGAGATCATTTCTGAGGGATGTTTTGAAGGACATCGAGCAGGTGATCCCATACCATCTGGACGGTGGGGATGTGCAGACGCTCGTCGGGTGTATGAACGAATCGGAGGGTGGGGCCGAAGCTCACCATGTCGAGGTTGGGGTAGCGCTCGGAGAAGAGACCGCACTCCAGACCGGCATGGATGCCGCGGACGATGGGCTCTTTCTTGAACAGCTTCTTATACGATGCCACAACGATCTCCTGCAGCTTGGAGTTGGCACGCATCTTCCAGGCGGGATAGCCCTCGCCTGAGACGGCTTTGGCACCTGCCAGCTCGAAGGCAGCCTGGATGGTGAAGCACATATTGTCGAGGTTGGACATGACATTGGAGCGCTGCGACGACAGAATGTCGATGGTGGTGTCGGAGGTGTGGATGCTGGCGATGTTGCTGGAGGTCTCTACCATACCGCCGAGGGCCTCGTCCTGACAGATGGCGTAGATGCCGTTATCGACAGCTTGCACAGCCCAGATGAAGTTCTTGGCTACTGCGGGATCGATGACAGGCTCGGCCTCGGTGCTCTCCATGAGGAACTGCATCTGCGTGTCGGTGACGTGGAACTCGTCTTCCACCTCGGAGGCAAACACGTTCCAGTCGGCACGTACGTTCTCCTTCAGGTCGTGGGGCACGGCGATCACGAAATAGCCGTCGCGAGGAATGGCGTTGTGGAGCTTGCCGCTGTGGAACTGTGCCAGCTGAACACCCTCGTAGCGCTTCATGGTCTGGAAGATGAAACGGGCGAGGATCTTGATGGCGTTGGCGCGCTTCTTGTTGATATCGTCGCCAGAGTGACCGCCTACGAGACCTTTCAGGGCACCTTTGATGAAGAAGCTGCCCTCGGGGGCTGCCTGGCGCTGGAAGGTGAACTGGGCGGTGGTGTTACGGCCTCCGGCACAGCTGACGAAGATCTCACCCTCATCCTCTGAGTCGAGGTTGATGAGGTAGTCGCCTGTCATAAAGCCTGCCTTCATGCCTTCGGCACCAGAAAGGCCTGTCTCCTCATCGCGTGTGAAGACGCACTCGATGGGGCCGTGCTGGATATCGTCGGAGGCGAGGATGGCCAGCTCGATGGCACAGCCGATACCGTCGTCGGCACCGAGGGTGGTACCTTCAGCGGTGAGCCATTCGCCATCGATATAGGTGCGGATGGGATCCTTATCGAAATCGAAGGTGACATCGACGAGCTTGTCGCACACCATATCCATGTGACTCTGCAGGATCACGGTCTTACGGTTCTCCATGCCCGGGGTGGCTGGCTTGCGGATGATCACGTTGCCTGTCTCATCGACATTGGTGGGGAGACTGTGGGCTTCACCCCAGTTCTTGAGGTACTCAATCATCTTCTCCTCGCGCTTAGAAGGGCGGGGAATTTCGTTAATCTTCGCAAATTCGGCGAAGACTACAGCAGGTTTTAAATCGTTTTTATTCATTATTAATGTATTTTTATTTGGATTTTTGCTCACTTATTCGTAACTTTGCAGCCGCAAAGATATAAAAAATGATTGAAACTCTGCTCATCAGCACGTTAATAATTGCTATTGCGATGGTATTTTTCCTTGTGAGAGTACTATTTGTAAAGCATGGCGAGTTTAAGTCGCAGCATATTCACGACTCTGAGGCCATGAAGGAGCGCGGCATCCACTGCGTGATGGATCAGGACCGGGAAATGCGACAGAAGAGCAAGTTTGCAGTGAAAGAACATTAAACATTTAATAAGTAGAAATGAAAAAGTACATTTTCTCTGCACTGGCCATTGCAACCATGATGGTATCGTGCAACAATGCAAGTCCTAAGATGGACGAGCAGCCCGCAGCTGCTGGTAACTCTGCCTCTGGCGTGAAGATCGCTTATGTGGAGGTGGACTCTCTGATGACTCAGTATGACTTTGCCAAGGATTACAGCGTAACCCTGCAGAAGAAGTCGAACAATGCCCGTAACACCTTGACTCAGAAGGGTAACGCCCTTCAGGCTGCTGTGAATAACTTCCAGCAGAAGATTCAGAACAATGGCTTCCAGAGCCGTGAGCAGGCCGCTGGTGTGCAGGCTGCCCTGGAGCGTCAGCAGCGTGACCTGCAGGAGCTGCAGGCTCGTCTGGAGGGTGAGCTCGCCTCAGAGACCGCTAAGTTTAACGAGGCTCTGCGCGACTCTCTGCAGAACTTCCTGAAGGACTATAACAAGGATAAGAACTATGATCTGATTCTCTCAAAGGCTGGTGACAACATCCTGCTGGCTGGTAAGAAGTTTGATATCACCCAGGACGTGATCAACGGTCTGAACAAGCGTTATACCCCAGCTGCTAAGCCTGCAGCCGAAGAGAAGAAAGAGGAAAAGAAATAAAGAAATAAATCAGCTTCTGCTTATCAGCAGCATGGTCTGATCGACTGTTTGCGGCGTGTCTCCTGCGTAATTGCGGAGCGCGCCGCAAATGTTTTCGAAGAAGGGTGCCGGTTGGATATGCATCTTCAGGGCCTGAAGGGCTGTGCCGCGCAGACGCTTCTCACCGAAAGGCTTGCCGCTGGCGTTGTGGACCTCTGTCACACCGTTGGTGTAGAGCAGCAGGATGGCATTGGGGGCCAACTCTGCCTGGAGGGTATCGTAGGCGGTGTCGGCAGAAGCTCCTACGGGGAAGGTGGGGGCGACTGGCAACTGCGCTACCTCTTCGTTCTGCAACAGCAGCGGACTGAAGTTGCCTGCCTGATTATAGACGAGCTGACCTGTAGCGATGTCGAGCACACCCACGAAGAGGTTGATAGCTGGTGTGTCGCCATTGGTAGTGGCCAGACTGCCGTTGATAGCTGACAGGATCTGGGCTGGTGAGGCGGTGAGAGCTGCTGCCGCACGGAACTGCGACCAGGCCATTGCCATCTGGACTGACGACTGGACGGTGGCGCCCTGTGCCGATCCGATGCAGAAGATGAGCTGCTCGTCGCGGATGAGATAGTCGTAGAGATCGCTGCTCAGTGCCTCGCCGGGGGTGAGGGATGCCAGAACGGTGAGATCCTTACGCTGGGCCAACGGGGCAGGCAAGAGGGTCTGCTGGGCCTCATGGGCGGTGCGAAGTTCCGTCTGAGTACGCTCCTTATCGGCGGTACGCGTCTCCAGCTCGCCGTAGTCGGCTTTCAGCTCCTTATGGGCTGCGTGGAGCTTACGGCTCTTATGACCACGATAGATGGCATAGCAGATAAAGAGGAGGAAGAGGACACCCAGCAGGGCGAAGAGCCACAACTGTTCGCGACGGGCTGATGCGGCCTGCTGCTCGGTGAGCTGCTCCACCTTGTTGATGATGACAATCTGCTCTTCGGCATCCAGGCGCTTGGCGGTGTTGAAGGCCTGCTCCAATGAGTCGCAGATCTGACGGCTGACGGCCAGCGCCGAGTCGCGGCGACCTGCCAGCAGATTGGTCTTGTATTTCTTCAGGGCATAGGCCTTGATGTTGTCGATGGTGTAGGCATTCTGACCTGCAAACATGGCGTCGAGGCTGCGGTAGTTGTCGGCAGCTTCATCCCAGCGCTCTGCTGCCGTCAGGAACTCATTGGCGATGATGCGCCCCTCGGGCGTCTTGCTGAAATCGGTCTTGAGGAACGACTCATAGACTTGCTGTGCCTCCTCGTGCTGCCCTAGGCGCTCATGGGCAATCGCTTTATAGATGTCGAAGCGTGCCAGCTGCTTGTCAGTATAGCTGGTGTTGATGCCCGGGCGCTGCTCGTACTCTCCCAGGAGCTTGCCGAAGCGGTCGGTCCACTTCAGGGCCTGACTGTAGTTCTCGGTGGTGATACAGGCATAGGCGATATTGATGAGTCCGGCGATGGCATCCTTGTAAGATACATCGTCGTGGCGTTGCTCGATATTGGCGAGGTGCTTTTCGTAGGCCTGGTTGAAACGATCGGTGGTGTTGTTGTCTGCCTGTCCGATACCCATCTGGCAACAGCCGATATAGATCAGGAGGTTCATGTAGGCACTGGTGGTGTCGCATTTGAGCTTCTCCAGACGTTCAACAGCGGGGATGGCGCCCTGAAGGGCATTCTCGTACTCGCCACGTACGGTGAGCAGATTGGTCAGTCGGGTGGCAGAGCGTCCGTAGATATCCACATCCTCAGGATCTTTGGAGTTGGCGGCAGCCTGCAGGGAGGTCTTCCAATAGAATTCGGCCATACGCTGCTTGTGCATCCTGTCGCTGGCATAGCCTCGCCAGTAGTAGGCTTTGGCGGCAGAGAGGCTGCCGTCGCGCTCAAAACTGTCGGCCAGCGCCATCAGCTGGGTATAGTTCTTATCATGCTGGGCTGCCTCCAGGGCCTTGTCGGCTATCTGTCTCTGTTCTTTACTACTACCGCTATTGCATGCAACCATTAGAATGGCGGCCAGTGTCAGTGCTACAATCGCAAAATGTCGTTTCATATTGGTACTTGTTTTAAGTTGTAATTTGCTGCAAAGATAATGATAATTCTCTAAAATTGTTACTTTTATGAGATTTTTTTTGTACCTTCGCACCCGCAATGAGATATTTTGTCACGTTGAGTTATGATGGGACGCGCTATCACGGCTGGCAGATACAGCCGAATGGCGACTCGATACAGGAGCGGCTGCAAGGGGCGCTCTCTACCTTGTTGCGTGCAGAAATCAGCGTGACGGGTGCCGGGCGTACTGATGCGGGGGTGCATGCCAGAATGATGGTGGCTCACTTTGACTATGAGGAGGCACTCGATGGACAGCAGCTCTGCTACAAGCTGAACAGGCTGTTGCCCTATGATATCGCCGTACAGAAGGTGGAACAGGTGGCTGACGACCTGCATGCCCGATTCTCTGCGACCTCGCGCACCTATCATTATTATATCCATACGGTGAAGGATCCGTTCAGCAGGGCCTATTCCTGTGAGCTGCACTATCCGCTCGACTTCAAGAAGATGAACGAGGCGGCGGCAATGCTGTTGAACTATGAGGATTTCGGGGCTTTCTGCAAGAGTGGGGCCGACGTGAAGACGACGCTCTGCCAGGTGACGGCGGCTGAGTGGCATCAGACCTCACCATCGACGTGGTATTTCGAGATAACCGCCAACCGCTTCCTGAGAAACATGGTGAGAGCGGTGGTGGGCACACTGGTAGATGTGGGACGAGGCAGGCTCTCACTCGAGGAGTTTCAGAAGGTGATTGAGGGAAAGCGCAGAACGGAAGCTGGCGAATCGATGCCTGGCAATGCGCTGTTCCTGGAAGACATTAAATATTAATTGGGATGTGGCTGATATTGGCATTTATGTCGGCAGCGCTGTTGGGCTGCTATGACTCTTTAAAGAAACATGCACTGAAGGGGAACGCGGTGATTCCCGTGTTGTTTCTGAATACACTGTTCTCTTCTCTGATCTTCCTGCCGTTTATCGTGCTGAGCGGTACGACGACACTGCTTGACGACAGTGTCTTCCATACGGCCAGCGGCGGGTGGGAGATGCATAAGTATATCGTGCTGAAAGCGGTGATCGTACTCTCAAGCTGGATCCTGGGCTATTTCGGCATGAAGCATCTGCCACTGACGATAGTGGGTCCTATCAACGCCACCCGCCCCGTGATGGTGCTGGTAGGTGCGCTGCTGTTCTTTGGCGAGCGGCTGAACCTGTGGCAGTGGATCGGTGTGCTGCTGGCGGTGGCCTCGTTCTTGCTGCTGAGTCGCAGCGGCAAGAAAGAGGGCATCGACTTTAAGCACGACCACTGGATCTATATGATTGTGGGTGCTGCAATCATGGGAGCGGTGAGCGGTCTCTACGACAAATACCTGATGGCACCTGTGGAGAACGGGGGTGTGGGACTGGACCGAATGATGGTGCAGTCGTGGTATAACATCTATCAGTGTGTGATGATGGGTATCATGGTCTGGCTCCTCTGGTGGCCTACCCATGAGAAGACAACGCCGTTCCACTGGACCTGGTCGATTGTGGGGGTGAGTGTGTTCCTATCAACAGCTGATTTCATGTATTTCTATTCGTTGAGTCTGCCCGAAGCGATGATCAGTATCATTTCAATGATCCGAAGGGGCAGTGTGATCGTAAGCTTTATGTTCGGTGCGATGTTCTTCCATGAGAAGAACCTCAAGGCTAAGGCTTTTGATCTGGCGCTGGTTTTGCTTGGGATGCTTTTCCTTTACGTCGGCTCGAAGTAAACAGGTCGCGCAGATTATTAAAGTCCTTCTTCAAAATGATTCCTAAGCCTTGCGTGTTCAGACTTGAACGCGTAAAATAGCGGTCGTTGGTCTGGTTATACACCTTCAGGGCGAGGTTGCCGCTGGGGTAGAGCATATATTGCAGGTCGAAATCGCCGATAAACGAGGGGTTCGCCTTTGTGGCATTGTCGCGATAGCCGAACTGGCCGTTGAAGTGCAGACGGTTATTCAGCATGCGTCCGTTGATGATGCCTTCGTATTCAGCATTGTGCCAGCCTTCATTACCCGTAGAGATGTTGGCACCGAAATTCCAGTTGTTGTTCTTGATGAGCTGTCCGAGCAGGGTGTTGATCTGGGTGGAGAGGGTACCGGAGAGGAAGCTCTGCATGGCCAGTGAGGTGCGGTCGGTCTGATTGTCATTGGCATTATTGGCACCCTGGTTATAGAAGCGTCCGATAGCCAGCAGATACACCACCTGCTGGTTCATCTCCTGCTGTCCGTTGATGATGGAGCGTATCATCTGCTGCTCATCGGCATTCACCGTCGGCATCTCGAGATCAAAGTCCACCTGGGGCGCTACGGGCTGTCCACTGATGTTCATCAGACAGTTCACGCGGATGGTGTTGCTGCTGAACGAGTTGCCGATATTCAGGTCGGAGAGGCTGACGCCGTTGACGGTATAGACGGCCTGCAGGTTCAGGGCTGCCTGATAGGGGTCGCCACCGAAGACAATCGTGCCGCCGGGGTTGAATGTGAAGTTCTTCTTGATAATGTTCTGGATGGTGATGCCGTATGTGCCTTGCTCTACGGTATAAGTGCCGAACATATTGAAGGCGCCCTTGTTATGGTAGGTCGCTCGGATGACACCTTCACCATTCAGGGAGATATAATCCTTCGTGCCGGCATCCATCAGGAGGCGCAAGGTGGCATCAGGCGTGGTGTTGATGAGGAAATTGATATAGATGTCGGTATCGGTGGCTCTGCTGGGGCCGCTCTTGGTGGTAATATTGGCAATACGGGTATCGCCAGAATGACTGGAAGCCGTTTCCCACTCGATAAACTCCTGACTGGAGAGGGCATCGGGGGTGGCAGCGTTATAGACAAATACCGAGTTCTTCTGAGGGGTTACGTCGCAATCGATTGTCACCTCGTTGCCGTGTCCGCGGATATCCACATCACCAGAGGCATAGACCGTACCGTAGAAGGTAGATTCGCCGAAGTCGGAGAAGTCGTAAGCCAACAGGTTGATGGCAGATACATGGAGGTCGTATGAGAGACTGGTGAGATGCTGATGGTGGATGCCGCCAGAGAGGATGGCCTGATGCCCTTCGCGATCGGTAACTGTCATATTGCGCAGCTCTATCTCGTCGGGAATCATCACCACGGTGTCACGTCTTAGCTGATAGGTGGTGTTCAATGGGGTAACGGTGGCATCGGCATCAACTACCAGATTACCTGTGAGGTTAATATTGTCGAGAGTGCCTGCTATACGGGCATTGCCTTCGGCATGACCTGTAATATGGCTAAGGAACGACTTCGTGAAATTGTGCATGAAATCGATATAGGTACCGTTGGCGCGGATATTGAGGTCGATGGTGTTGTGGACGGGTGATACATAGCCATCGATAAGTGTCTGTGCCTCAGGACCGTCGTCGGCAACGGCACTAATGTCAATCTGTTCCTTCTCACGGTTCCAGTTTACATCGGCATAGAGGGTGCCCATACGTCCGTCCTCAAACTTGAACTGTCCCACTCTGAGGTTGGCGCGGGCTGTAAAGTTATGGAAGAGCGAGTGGGCGGTGGCGC
>CACZTJ010000078.1 GCA_902784065.1 uncultured Prevotellaceae bacterium
AATTTACATCAAACAAGGCAGATATTCGAAGGCACTTGAAATTATTCAGCGATTAAGTTTGCAATTTCCGAAAAAAAATGCTTACTTTGCAGACCAAATTCGTTTCTTAGAGAAATTGATTATAAATAACAATAAAAAAAATAAGTAAAAAAGATGTACACATTATTTGTAATTCTTATCGTGATTGCAGCCCTGCTGATGATCGGTATCGTGCTCATTCAGGAGTCAAAAGGTGGCGGTCTCGCTTCCAACTACTCTCAGTTCAACCAGATCGGTGGTGTTCGTAAGACCACAGACTTTATCGAGAAGACCACTTGGGGTCTTGCTGCCGCTATGGTGATTCTCAGCGTAGCATGCGCTTACGTAGCACCACAGGCACTCACAGACACCTCTGTGATGGAGAACTATGAGACGCCAGCCACCAACCCCAACAACCTGCCTGGTTTCGGTGCCAGCCAGCAGAAAGATGCAGCTGCGCCTGCCGCTCCCGCTGCTGAGGCTCCTGCCGCTCCCGCTGCACCTGCACAGCCTGCAAAATAACGAATTTCGGAAAAAAGTGCGAGATTTATTTGGTCAATCCAAAAAAATCTCGTACCTTTGCACCCGCAAAACCAAATGGTGCCCGTAGTTCAGTTGGTTAGAGCGTCAGATTGTGGTTCTGAATGTCGTGGGTTCGAGTCCCACCGGGCACCCCAAAATTGAAACCTCTGTAAGTCATCTCACTTGCAGAGGTTTTACAACTTATATGAACCTGGCTTAAAACTTTGTTAGAATGATGGATCAACTATTTAATATCTGCGGCTGGATAGGCAGCCTTGGTCTGATTCTGGGTTATCTGCCTCAGGCCATTCATACCATCCGCACCCGCGACACCGATGGCATCTCGCTGCCGGGCTTCATCATGATGGCTGTAGGTGCCTTTGCCTTTGTGGTACAGGGGCTCGTCAGCGCGAATTATTACCTGGCGCTTACCAATTTCATCACCTTCTCCTGCAGTGTCATCATCTTCGCCATCAAGATGTACAACGACTATTATCAAAAAAACAAAAAACTATAATGTATTGTGACATGAAGAAAATGCTTATTTCAACACTCGTCCTGCTATTGACGGGATGGAGTCAGGCTACGGCTCAATGCGAGGACGGTAGCCGCCTGTGGCTGCGCCTCGACACCGTGAGCGCCAAGACTGCTGTCACTGGTGTAAAGGGCACGGCTATGACCGAGTTGCAAACCTATTGGAAGGGTGGCCCTGTGGCGCTGAAGCGTGAGAAGAACCTGCCTGCCGACGGCTACACCATCAAGAGTCAGGGTGGAAAAACCACCATCGCTGCTGCCAACGATGCAGGTCTGCTGTATGGTGCCTATCACCTGTTGCGTCTGCAGCAGACGGGTCAGTCGCTGGCGTCACTCAACATCAGCGAGCAGCCTGCCTACGACCTGCGTATCCTGAACCACTGGGACAACCCCAACGGCACGGTGGAGCGTGGCTTTGCAGGCAAGAGTATCTTCCTCGATCCTGATCCTGCACGTATGAAGATGTATGCGCGCGCTAATGCCTCAGTAGGCATCAACGGCACCGTGCTTAACAACGTGAATGCGAAGCCTGAGGCCCTCTCCACGGAGAGTCTGCAGAAGACGAAGTCGATTGCCGACCAGCTGCGCCCCTATGGCATCCGCGTGTATCTCTCCATCAACTTCGCTTCGCCCATCAAGGTTGGTGGTCTGAAGACAGCTGATCCCCTCGATGCAGAGGTCATCAAATGGTGGAAGGACAAGGTGAAGGAGATCTACGGTTTGATTCCTGACTTTGGCGGTTTCCTCGTAAAGGCCAATTCGGAGGGTGAGCCCGGACCGATGGACTTCGGACGCTCTCATGCCGACGGAGCCAATATGCTGGCTGGTGCTCTGAAGCCTTATAAGGGCATCGTGATGTGGCGTGCCTTCGTGTATAACCCTCAGAGCAGCGATCGTGCTAATCAGGCCTGTGAGGAGTTTATGCCGCTCGACGGACAGTTTGCTGATAATGTGATCATCCAGATCAAGAACGGTCCTGTTGATTTCCAGCCACGTGAGCCCTACAGCCCCCTGTTCACTTCTTTGCAGAAGACACCGATGATGGTGGAGTTCCAGATCACGCAGGAGTATCTGGGTGCCTCTAACCATCTGGTCTATCTCGCTCCGATGTGGAAGGAGTTCTTCTCGTTTGTGAAGCCTGAGAGCCTGAAGGCGATGGCAGGTGTGGCCAATATCGGCGACGATGTGAACTGGTGCGGACACCACTTCGCACAGTCTAACTGGTATGCCTTTGGCCGACTGGCCTGGAACCCCTCGCTGACCTCTGATCAGATAGCCGACGAGTGGCTGCGCCAGACCTTTACAGGCGATGCAAAGTTTGTGGATCCGATGAAGCAGGTGATGCTCGACAGCCGTGAGGCTTGTGTGAACTACATGATGCCGCTGGGTATCCATCATATCTTTGCAGGAGGTCACCACTATGGACCAGAGCCTTGGTATGCACCAAAGGGCGTGCGTGCCGACTGGACACCACCTTATTATCATAAGGCCGACAGCATCGGACTGGGCTTCGATCGCACCGTGAACGGCAGCGCCAACGTGAAACAGTATCCTGAAGCCCTCTGCCGTGAGCTGAACGATATCAGCACCTGTCCTGAGAACGTGCTTACCTGGTTCCACCATGTGCCATGGGATTACAAGATGAAGAGCGGACGCACCTTCTGGGACGAGCTGTGCCACAAGTATAATGACGGTGTGATTCAGGCCCGCCAGTTCCTGACCACCTGGGACGGTATGAAGCCTTATGTCGATTGTCAGCGCTTCTGTGAGGTGCAGCGCCGTCTGCGCGTCCAGGCACGTGATGCAGAGTGGTGGCGTTCAGCCTGTCTGCTCTATTTCCAGACATTCTCTAAGCGCCCGATCCCGCAGGATGTGGAGCATCCCGTTCATAATCTCGACGAGATGATGAAGTTCCATATCCCCATCTCGATGTATGAGAATCCCGCTCAGGGATATACCAAGTAGAAAAGAATAATCCCCGCCAATCGGCGGGGATTTATTGTTGTTATCTTAAACGCTCCTTAGCTTTGGCGTAGGCCCTGAAGGAAGTAAAACCACTGGCCTCTGCGGCAGCTTCCTCCGTAGAATTCGGATGCTGCACTCTGTAGCGGTCGTAATAGTCGATACGCAATCCGTTCACATAGTCGGCAAATCCGCCGAAACGCTCTATGAACACCGTGATGACATACTTGCGACTGAAGCTGCAGCGCTCCACCACCTGCTCCAGTTTCAGGTGGGGATCCAGATAGGCGGCTTCCGTGTTGACAAACTGCTCAATCTCAGAGGCAATCCTGTTGGTTCGCTCCTCAGCCAGTTCTGCTGGGGCATCTATCTCGCTCTCCGTCTCGTAATCTTCAATACCAGAGAGGATGGCAGCCCTTCGCCACACGGGCATCACGTTGAGCAGCAAGGCAATGTTGAATACCGCCAGGGGCACACACATCACAGCCATCACCGTCTGCGAGTTGGTGAGATAGCCAGGCCACAGGAAGGGTGTGAGGATGATCGGGGCCATCCACATGCGGTGGGCATATTCTGTCGGGAAGTCCTCCGGGTTGGAGTAGTTCACGTCGCGTGCCACCTTCATCCACTTCCATACCTGCCACATGGCCACACCTGCATAGATGATCCCGAGGAAGCTCACCACCATCAGGATCACGCTACACACATGCACCCCGTTAGGCGTGAGCAGACCCGACGGCAACCAGGCGTGGATCACGAGCGGCAGGATGGCCAAGGCGGTGATTATGCCTGCAACGATGTTGGTTGTCTTCCACATATTCCACTGTTTCACCGTTCCGAAGAAGCAGAAGATCAGGGCGCCACAATAAAAATAATAGGTGCCGGGGAAGTACGACTTGAAAAGAATCCATGCCGCCTCACTCCTGGGGTTCAGGACATAGGGCAGGAGCACGGTGGCACTCAGGTAAACAGCCACCTGCATCTTACGGTCAGGCCAGATATAATCTCTGCGCTCTTTCGGTGTACCACAATTATGGACCGCTCTGACCACGGAGAACACCCAGCAAGTCACGATATAGATCGCTGCAGCAATGCCATACCAGTAGATTTTATCAGTTTCTATCATATTCCAATATGCTTTATGGGTGACAAAATTACACCTTTTTTTTGATTTATGCTATTATAATGTCATTTTTTGGCAAATTCTTATGGATTACTTGACCTATTTTATTTTTATTTTCGTAATTTTGCAGGCAAATCACTGATCAATGATGAAGCTTAACAAAACGATAGTCCTGTTTGTAGTCCTGATAGCAGCGCTGGTCATGTCCTGCAAGGAGCATCCTGTCACGTATCAGCATGTGGCAGTTGATAGCCTGATCAACATTGCCTATCAGGCGCGCAACTATGATTCGATTATCAGTCTGGCCAACCTGCACCAGCAGGAGGGTTCCCTCTCCAGCATCGAAGCCTGTTACTGGCGCGGCTATGCCTACTCCCGAATGCGCAAGATGCGAATGGCAGAGATGGAGTGGAAAAATGCGATAGCCCAGACGATAGAAACGGATGCCGATCTGGCCTATTATGCCCAGTCAGCCAACCGTCTGGTCGGTCTGCTTTATCTGAAGTCCGACTATGGCGAAGCCATCCGCGTGGCGCTGCCAGCTATCCGCCTGCTGAAAATAAAGGACTACACCATGAACAACGACTACTCCAACTTGCTGACATTTATGGGCAGTTGTGAGTTGAAGTTAGGTCACTCTTCCGATGCCGCCCGTAATTTCTCACAGGCATGGCAGGCTTATCAGCAGCTCACGCATGCGAACCATGATATCGACAGTTATACCAGCTCTATCGTCGGACTTGTCACCATTGTCGATGCCTATATCCAGACAGGCCACTATCAGGAAGCTTTGGACTGGACCGTTCCTCTCGACGATATGTTGCAGGAGTGTCGCCAGCTGCCAGGCGTGCGCGAGTCGTATCTCGACAAGCAGTGGGCCCGACTCTGTCTGTACCGTGCTTCCGCTTTAGAGGGGTTAGGCAAGAAGAAGGAGGCCGCCCAATCCTACAAGGCCGCTTTGCAGACCCAATATGCCAAGACTGGCGATGGAAAGGTGGAGGCATCCAACTACCTGATGGCGGCACAGCGTTGGGATGAGGCTGCTGATAATCTCCAGGTGATGGCAGAACAGCTGGCCACCTACGACTTCAAGATGAGTCAGGAGACGATCCACACCTATCTGTTGCCGAAATACCTCGCCAATGTGAAGGCCCACCGCCTCGACAGCGCCATTGCCGTAGGCACCTGGATCTGTCAGGCTCTCGACTCCGCCATCATCTGGCAGAAACAGGATGATGCAGCCGAGCTGGCCACCATCTATGAGACTCAGCAGAAGGAGAACGAGCTGATGGAGCAGCGCTCTAACCTTTCCGACCAGCGCCTTCTCACGGTCTATATCACCCTGGTGCTCGTCATCCTGGGCTTTGGCTTGTTTATCTTCTTCCGCCATCGTTCCGCCGTGCGCTTGGAGAAAGCCTATAACGAGCTTGCCCGTGCCAATACCCGTGCCGAGGAGTCATCGCGCATGAAGAGTGACTTCATCCAGCAGATCTCCCATGAGATCCGTACGCCGCTCAATATCCTTTCAGGATTTACCCAGCTGCTCACGATGCCCGATATGAAGTACGACAAAGCCACCCTTGACACCATCAAGGAACAGATCACCGAGAATACCGACCGCATCACCAACCTGGTCAATAAGATGCTCGAGCTCTCAGAGGCCAAGAATCACTCCGATATCGAGTGTACCGACGATGTGACGGTCGCCCAGATCACTTCAGATGCCGTCAATGCCTCAGGTATCAGCGATGCCGGCCATCTCACGTTCAGCATGATCGTGTCGCCCGAAGCCGAGCAGGTTCATATCCTCACCAATCTCCAGGCAGCTTCCCGCGCCTTGGCACAGGTACTCGACAATGCCCGTAAGTTCACGGCGCCTGCAGAGTCCCGCCAGCATGAGAAACTCACCGATCATCAGCAGAAGGTCGTCCTGCGCATCTCCGTATCATCCAACCGCCTGTTCTTCTCTGTCGAAGACACAGGCATCGGCATCCCGCACAAGGAGGCAGAACGTATCTTCGATGAGTTTGTACAGTTGGATGAGTTTTATGAGGGCACAGGCATCGGCCTCACCGTCGCCCGTTCGTTGGCGCGCCGTATCGGCGGCAACATCATGCTCGACACCGCCTATATCGGCGGCTCGCGTTTCGTCCTGACCTTGCCCGTCAACAAGCAGGCCTCATAGTTCCCTGTTGGCGTTGATCGTCTTAAACAGCTCCATGATCCCCTTCGCAGCGCCCAGTCGGCTCTCATAGCTGTCGCTATAGCCTTCAGGCACCGTCTTCCCCTGATAGATGGTCTCAAACGTGCCGCCATCCAAGGGTCGGCTCTTCACAATCGTCTCTATCAGCTCGCCCTTGTTGAAATAGAAGCGCAGTTCGCAGAGCTTCCCCTCGTTCAGGTCGGGTAGGGCGGCATAGATAAACTCGATGCGCCCCTGCTGGTCGTAGAGATATTCCTCGTAATAGTCGCGTGCTGCGAAGTTATAGCGCTTCGTGGCGAAATCCAGGCAGAGGTCGGGATAGATCTGCTCGTCCGTCTCCTGCTCCTCCCGGTAGTACATCTTGATATCCTCCTGATGATAGCCCGTTGCAGGCAGGTTCTGCTTCACTTGGGTGGAGAAGCATTGCGTCACGGGGTAGATGTCGCCGCCCGCCTCCATCTCTCTTTGTTGTTCCACATACGCCTTTGCAGCCGCATAGTGATTGCGGATGGCAGCCTTTGCATCCTGAGCCTTTGCCGTCTGCGCTGTACCTCCCAGGGCCAGCCCGACGAGCACTGATAGAATTAATCTTCGATGTTTCATGGGGGCAAAGATAACAAAAAAATAAGAAAACCGCATCATCATCAAAATAATTTTGTAAATTTGCAGGCAGAATAACAAACCATTTCTAAATTTTGAGCATATGAATCGAATCATTAAATTGTCAGCCTTCACACTCGGTGTGATCCTTTGTATGTCGTTTACCCAGGCACCCTCTGAGTCAGATTTCACTCTGCAGGGACTTCTGAAACTGATGACCCAGACTGAAGACTTTGAAGAAGCCTCCACCAGCGGCCTGGAGTTTCTGTTTGAAGACGGTTATGAAACTGAGGATTTTGAGTCTGTACGCTATGTATATGGCCGTGGTGTGAAGCAGGGCGAGGAAGGCCCTGATGGTTACAAGATCATTCCCACATCCCTCCACGCCATCTACTTCACCTACCGACTCGACACCTCCAGAAGTGCCTCCCTCTACTTTGCCAGTGAGAACGATGCCGAGCAGTTCATCCAGGATGTGCTGAGTCAGGACTCGGAACAATATGGCGGTAAGACCTATCTCGTTCATCCGAAGGATACGGAGGACGGCCAATATATATATATTGATCGCGTGTACGACGATGGCGATGGCTCTACCACAGAATTTGTGATCTATCCCCCCAGACTCGAAGACGGCTTCATCCGTATCGAACTGGAAGTATATAGCTAAGATACAATAATCCCCGCCCCTCGGTGGGGATTTCCATTCTGTCATTTCGAGCGTAGTCGAGAAATCTCCTGAGATCTCTCCACTCACTCTGTTCGGTCGAGATGACATCCTAAAGTTGAATAACCCAGCATTATTGCGCGATAACGTAGGGCTATTGTCCGATAAGGACCACACAATTGCCCCTTGTTATCGCCATTTTTTGCCACCAGATTGGCCATTATACCCGTCGGTACCTTCCAATTGTTGTCGGGATACTGAAATTCCGTTTCGCTTATGTGTTCGCCAAGAACGGGTAAAAACATCGGAACCAGGGGTTCTTGCATCACTTTTGGGGCCTTTTAGAGCAGTAATTTCACGCATTTTGGCCTTTACCGAGGTTCGGCATAGCGGGCGCAGTCGCTTTACTTATATCGTATCTTGTTGTAAATCAGCTTTTTAGATGAATTACTCATGACCGGTATTCCAGTTATTCCAATTCCAGTTTGTTTTTTTTGATACCCCAAATCTTTTTACTATATATATAACTACTTGTATGTCAATTAGTTATATAATATATAAATAGGGTTTGTACCCTCGTTTTTCTAATTGGAATTGGAATAATTGGAATTATAGAAACAACTGGAATACTCAGGTCACTTCTCACTTCTCTACCAGGCCATCCAGCGCCCTTCTTGTCATTTTGAGCGTAGTCGAGGGATCAAAGAAATTGGGGACTCGAAACTGTCACAGCGTCGAGCCCCCGGCAAACTTCAAACAACCATAAAGGTTATCGAATAAATAGTAATTCTCTATACTTTGGCAGCGGCCAGAGTGAATCATCAACTACCTTGTCGTGGTAGGCGATGGCCTTCTCGTGCTCATCCTCGATCTTGTTTGCCAGCTTACGGGCATTGACCAGATCCTCTACACCCTTCTCGATGGCGCTGGTACGCTCGGCAATCTCCTCGATGATCTTGAGGTTACGGGCGTTGAGCTTCTCAGCCTTGTCGACGGTGAAGGCGTTAGAGACGCTGTCCACATTCTTCAGCAGCTTGCTCTGATAGTGGGTAGCCACAGGGATGATGTGGTTCATCGACAGGTCGCCGAGTACACGGGCCTCAATCTGGATCTTCTTGGTGTAGGTCTCCCATTTCACCTCGTTGCGGGCCTCGAGCTCCTTCTTCGTCATCACACCCAGACTCTCGAACATCTCGATGCTCTCCTTGTCGAGGTAGCGCTCGAAGATGACAGGACAAGACTTCTCAACGTCGAGTCCGCGCTTGGTGGCTTCGATCACCCATTCGTCGCTGTAGCCGTTGCCGTCGAAGCGGATGGGCTTACAGGTCTTGATGTCCTCGCGCAGCACGTCGATGATGGCGTGGAACTTGGCGCTGTGCTCTGAGCCGGCGAGCTTCTTCTCGAACTCGGGGATGCGGGCATCCACACGCTTCTTGAAGTTTACAAGTGCTTCGGCTACGGCACTGTTCAGGGCAATCATTGCACTGGCGCAGTTGGCCTCAGAACCTACGGCACGGAACTCGAAACGGTTACCTGTGAAGGCGAATGGAGAGGTACGGTTACGATCGGTATTGTCGATCAGCAGCTCGGGGATCTCAGGGATATCCATTTTCAGACCCTGCTTGCCGGCCATGGCGAGGAAGTCCTTATCGGCCTTCTCAATGTGGTCGAGCAGCTCGCTGACCTGCTTGCCGAGGAAGCTTGATACGATGGCTGGGGGAGCCTCGTTGGCACCCAGACGATGGGCGTTGGTGGCACTCATGATAGAGGCCTTCAGCAGACCGTTGTGCTTATAGACACCCATCAGCGTCTCAACGATGAAGGTGGCGAAGCGCAGGTTGGCCTCGGCAGTCTTACCAGGGGCGTGCAGCAGGATACCGTTGTCGGTGCTCAAGCTCCAGTTGTTGTGCTTACCACTACCGTTGATGCCTGCGAAGGGCTTTTCGTGGAGCAGCACACGGAAACCGTGCTTGCGGGCCACGCGCTTCATGACTGACATGAGCAGCATGTTATGATCGACGGCGAGGTTGGTCTCCTCAAAGATAGGTGCCAGCTCAAACTGGTTCGGAGCCACCTCGTTGTGACGCGTCTTGCAGGGGATACCCAGCTCCAGGGCCTCAATCTCGAGCTCACGCATGAAGGCTGCTACGCGCTCAGGGATAGATCCGAAATAGTGGTCGTCCATCTGCTGGTTCTTCGCAGAGTCGTGACCCATCAGGGTACGACCTGTGAGCAGCAGGTCAGGACGTGCGGCATAGAGACCCTCGTCAACGAGGAAATACTCCTGCTCCCAACCGAGGTTGGAGGTGACCTTCTTCACTGAGGGGTCGAAATAATGACATACCTCAGTAGCAGCCACGTTCACAGCGTGCAAGGCACGGAGCAGGGGAGCCTTATAGTCGAGTGCCTCACCACTGTATGAGATGAAGACGGTGGGGATACACAGCGTGTCGTCGATGATGAATACAGGCGATGTGGGATCCCATGCAGAGTAACCGCGTGCCTCGAAGGTAGAACGGATACCACCTGAGGGGAATGAAGAGGCATCGGGCTCCTGCTGTACGAGCAGCTTGCCTGTGAACTCTTCCACCATACCACCCTTGCCGTCGTGCTCGATGAACGAGTCGTGCTTCTCGGCTGTTCCCTCTGTCAGAGGCTGGAACCAGTGGGTGTAGTGGGTGACACCATTCTCCGTGGCCCACTGCTTCATGCCGGCTGCGACTGCATCGGCCACCTGGCGATCCAGACGTGCACCGTTGTCCATCACGTCGATCATCTTCTCATAGACATCCTTCGGCAGGTACTTATACATCTTTTCGCGATTGAAGACCTTCTTGCCAAAGTACTGTGCGGGTCGTTCACTTGGAATTTTTACGTCGAGGGGCTTCTTCTTGAATGCCTCACCGACCACCTGAAATCTTAATGTCTCCATACTTTCTTTATTTTAAATTAATTCCTGCATTATAGCCGCCCCTTATTAAGGGGCTCTAAATGTTTTGTCCAATTTGTTATTCTCTTTAATGCTTCTTCTGTTGTCTCGTGACTACCGAAGGCCGTGAAGCGTACGTAGCCCTCGCCTGAGGGGCCAAAGCCCACACCAGGGGTGCATACCACGTTGGCGCCGTAGAGCAGCTCTTCGAAGAACTGCCACGAGGTGGTGCCGTCGGGCGTCTTCAGCCAGATGTAGGGGGCGTTCTCACCACCATACACCTCGTAGCCGAGTGAGCGCAGGGTGTTGAGCATCTTCTGGGCGTTCTCCATATAGTAGTCGATGGTAGCCTGAATCTGCACCTTACCCTCAGGCGTGTAGATGGCCTCGGCAGCACGCTGACTGATGTAGCTCGCACCATTGAACTTCGTACACTGACGACGGTTCCAGAGCTGGTGCACAGAGTGGCGATTGCCTTCGAAGTCGGCTACTGTCAGATCCTTCGGCACGATGGTGTAGCCACAGCGCACACCTGTGAAGCCTGCCGTCTTGGAGTAGGAGTGAAACTCGATGGCGCACTTGCGGGCACCTCTGATCTCGTAGATGCTATGGGGAATCTCCGGATCGCGGATGTAAGCCTGATAGGCGGCATCATAGAGGATCAGCGCATCGTTCTTCAGCGCGTAGTTCACCCACTTTCTCAACTCCTGTTTCGTGATTACCGTACCTGTGGGGTTGTTGGGGTAACACAGGTAGATCACGTCCATGTGGCGATCCTTGGGGATGCTGGGCGTAAAGCCGTTCTCAGCTGTACAGGGCATATACACCACGTTGGTCCAGCGTCCGTTCTCAAAGGTGCCGCAACGGCCAATCATCACGTTGGAGTCGATATATACGGGATAGATTGGATCGGTCACGCCGATGAAGTTATCCCAGTGCAACAGCTCCTGGATGTTGCCTGTGTCAGACTTCGCACCGTCGTTGATAAACACCTCGTCGATGTCGAGATGGATGCCACGTGGCAGGAAATCGTTCTTCAGGATCGCCTCACGCAGGAAGGCATAACCCTGTTCAGGACCATAGCCGTGGAAGCCTTCTGCCGTAGCCATCTCGTCGGTGGCTTTGTGCATTGCCTCTATCACAGCCGGACAGAGTGGTTGCGTCACGTCGCCGATACCCAGGGAGATCACCTCCGCTTTCGGGTGCATCACCTTGAAGGCATTCACCTTTTTGGCAATGTCGGCGAACAAGTAGTTGTTCTGTAAATTTAAGAAATGTACGTTTACTAAAGCCATAGTTTATGCTGTTTGAAGATTTGCCAAATCTATCTCCCCGTCGAACACGAATTCGGCAGGGCCTGTCATATACACGTGATGATCTTCTTTGCGCCACTCGATGGTGAGTGTGCCGCCATCCATCACAATCCGTGAGGTGCGCTCAGCCCGTCCTGTCAGAACGGCTGCAACGGCAGTAGCACAGGCTCCCGTGCCGCAGGCCTCCGTGATGCCAGAGCCACGCTCCCACACACGGGTGCGGATGCTGCCATCGGCCTCCACACGGGCAAACTCGATGTTACAACGCTGTGGGAATGCCACGTGATGCTCCATCAAGCGACCCGTCTCACCCACCTGATCCACATCGTCGGTGAAGCTGACGTAGTGAGGGTTGCCCATCGATACGAACGTGCCGTTACCAGGATTGCGAGATGCGATGAACTGGGCTTCGTTCTCAAGCTGAGGCTCACCCATATCCACCGTCACGCTCTCCACCATTCCCTGGTTCACGTTCAGACTTAAAATCTTGATGCCTGAGAGGGTTAGCAACCGTATCTTCGTCAGATCGGTCAGTCCGCGCTCAAAGAGATATTTGCCGATGCACCTTGATGCATTGCCGCACATCATCGCTTCAGAGCCGTCTGCATTGAAGATACGCATAGAGAAATCTGCCTCAGGAACAGGCGACTTGTCAATCAGCACAAGCCCGTCGGATCCGATACCTTTATGGCGGTCGCTCCAAGCGATGGCTGCGGCTTGCGGATCGACAATCTCTTGCTCCATCATATTGATATAGATGTAGTCGTTGCCGCAACCATGCATCTTGGTAAACCTGATTTTCTCTTTCATATTGCTATCCTATGATGTTTCGGCTTTGCCGCTTGGCATCGCCAAGAAGTTTGCTATCAATTTGTTATCTTTTCGGGTGCAAAGGTAAGCAAAAAGTTAGAACCAACCAAAGGACTGATTGCTTTTTGTTTGTTCATTTCACTATTTTCTGACAAATTGTCAATTATCAGGTTCTTCCTCTGGCTTTTTGTTTACATCTTGCACGCTTAGTTACTTCTTTTTGGCCAAAGTGTCATTTCCTCCCTTTTGTCATCGGGATGACATTTTCCCTTGTTTGTTTTGTTTTTCGCTCGACTTTTCGTACCTTTGCAGCATGATTAAGAATATTGTTTTTGATTTTGGTGGAGTGGTAGTGGCTCTGAGCCACGAACAGGCCGTGAAACGGTTTGAGGAGATTGGCGCAAAGGATGCCAGAAAGTATCTGGATCCCTTTCGCCAGACAGGCATCTTCGGACAGTTGGAAGAAGGCCAGATCGGCAAGGAGGAATTCCGCCAGACGCTGAGTAAGATGATTGGTAAGGAGTTGACGACAGAAGACTGTTTCTATGCCTGGCACGGCTACGTGGAGGCTGTACCCAAACGAAACCTCGATATGCTGTTGTGGTTGCGCCAGCAGGGCTATCGCGTGAGTCTGCTGTCGAACACGAACCCTTATATGATGCAGTGGGCGCAGAGCGGCGATTTTGATGGCGAGGGGCATTCCATCGACTATTATTTCGATGCGCTGTATCTGAGCTTCCAGATGAAGCTGATGAAGCCTTCTGAGGAGATTTTCCTAAAGATGTTGGAGGGTGAACAGGCACGTGCGGAAGAGACGCTGTTTATCGACGACAGTCCGACGAATGTGGAGGTGGCTAACCGACTGGGCATTCAGACGCTATGCCCTCGGAATAATGAGGACTGGACGGGCATGCTGCTCGACAAACTAAAAAAATAAGAGAGAGCCGAAGCTCTCTCTTTCTATTTGAAGAAGGCAGCAACTTTCTGTGCTGTCTGACGGCCGCTGGCCATCGCCCTGACAACGAGCGAGGCACCATTGGCGGCATCGCCACATACAAACACATTCTTGGGGTATTCCGGGTGCTCCGGCTTGAGGAATCCCATAGCAAGCAAAACGAGCTCGGCCTTGATAATCTCTGGCTTGCCTTTCTCCACCATGATGGGGCGACCGCCCTCAGGATTAGGCTTCCAGTCGATCTCCTGTACTTTCACGCCTGTGAGCTTACCGTTCTCGCCTAAGAACTCCAGGGTATTGATGTTCCAACGACGCGTGCAGCCTTCCTCATGACTTGAGGTGGTCTTGAGGGTACGAGGCCAGTTGGGCCAGGGATTCTGTGGGTCTTCAGGGCCTTCTACGGGCTTCGGCATGATCTCTATCTGTGTGACACTCTTGCAACCCTGACGATGGGCTGTGCCGATGCAGTCGGAGCCTGTGTCACCACCACCGATCACGAGCACATCTTTTCCCTTAGCCGTGACGCGCTCTTCTTTGGAAAATTCCATGCCTGCCAGTACACGGTTCTGCTGTGAGAGCAGGTCGAGGGCGAAATGTACGCCCTTGAGTTCGCGCCCTGGGGCTTTCAGATCGCGAGCCGTGGGGGTGCCTGTAGAGACGACGACGGCATCGAAATCGCTGGCGATTTCTGAGATTCCTCGACTACGCTCGGAATGACAGTTGGGGGCGTGCTCGGAATGACAGTTGTCATCTATGGCGGTGCCATAGTTAAAGGTGATGCCTTCGGCCTCCATGAGGCGCAGACGACGATCGATGATGGCCTTGTTGAGCTTGAAGTTGGGGATGCCATAGCGGAGCAAGCCGCCAGCAGCCTCGTTCTTCTCAAACACGGTGACGCTGAAGCCCATGTGGTTCAGGTCGTTGGCAGCAGCCAGTCCTGCAGGACCAGCGCCGATGACGGCCACCTTTTTGCCATTGCGCGTGATGTCAGTACGAGGCTGGATAAAGCCTTCCTGGAAGGCCATCTCGATGATGGCAGCTTCGTCCTCGCGATTGGTGGTCGGCTCATGGTTAAAACGGTTCAGCACGCAGGCTTTCTCGCAGAGGGCAGGACAGATGCGGCCAGTGAACTCTGGGAAGGGGTTGGTGCTGGTGAGTAACTGATAGGCCAGCTCGAAATCGCCTTTGTACAGGGCGTCGTTCCACTCGGGGGCTTTGTTGCCCAGCGGACAAGCCCAGTGACAGAAGGGTACGCCGCAGTCCATACAGCGTGATGCCTGCAGTTTGCGTTCACGCGTCGAGAGCGTCTGCTCTACCTCGCCAAAGTCGTGGATTCTATCGTGAATCGGACGGTATCCCGCCTCCTGGCGGTGTATCTCTAAAAATGCTTTTGGATTTCC
>CACZTJ010000079.1 GCA_902784065.1 uncultured Prevotellaceae bacterium
GTTGGGGAAGTCCTTACCGGTGCGCTCCTTGATGGCCTTCTTGAACAGCTGAACCAGCTTCTTCAGCTCGTCAACGTTCAGGTCCTTATCCAGCTTCACACCACGCTCTTCCTTCACCTTCTCGATGATCTCCTCAAACGGGTCGATGTCAGTCTTGTTGACTGGCTTCATCTCGAGCACCACATCACCGTACATCTGTACGAAACGGCGGTATGAGTCATATACGAAGTGAGGATTCTGGGTCTTCTTCACCATACCCTCAGCCACCTCGTCGTTCAGACCAAGGTTCAGGATGGTATCCATCATACCAGGCATAGAAGCACGGGCACCAGAACGAACTGATACCAGCAGGGGGTTCTCCTTGTCACCGAACTTAGAGTTCATCAGCACCTCAATGTGCTTAACAGCAGCCATCACATCGTCGTTCAGCAGCTCCATAATCTTCTGCTGACCAACCTGATAGTACTCATTACAACAATCGGTTGTGATTGTGAAACCTGGAGGAACGGGAACACCAAGCAGGTTCATTTCGGCAAGGTTAGCACCCTTACCACCGAGTTCCTCACGCATTTTTGCATTACCTTGACTCATAAATGTGTTAATTATTGATGTTTATAAATTGTTTTTTATTTAATTCCGCAAAATTAATGAAATTCAGTGAGAATTCAAAGAAAAAAAGACGAAAAATAGAGATTTTGATATAATTTTCGTTTTTTTTGCTTTCTTATTCGTACCTTTGCATCCTAAAAATCAAATTATGGGAAGAAATAAGAAACCATTACCGCTCCTTGAGGGCGTGACGATAGAAGCTGTTGCTGCTGAAGGGAAATGCCTGTTTCACTGGCAGGAAATGGTGGTGTTTGTGCCATTCTGTGTGCCTGGTGATGTATGCGACGTACAGATACGGCGCAAGAAGCACTCTTTTGCCGAGGGTGAAGTGGTGCGCTTTATAGAATATAGTAAGGTACGCGCGACACCCTTCTGTGAACATTTCGGTGTTTGCGGCGGATGCAAATGGCAAAACCTGCCCTACGAGGAACAACTCAAGTTCAAGCAGCAGCAGGTGAAGGATCAGCTGACACGTATCGGTAAGGTGGAGCTGCCTGAGTTTAATCCGATCCTGGGTAGCGTGCAGACCCAGGCCTATCGAAACAAGCTCGACTTCGGCTGTGCCAACAAGCGGTGGCTGACCAGCGAACAACTAAAGGACGTAACGCTTGCAAAGGACATACCTGCCATCGGATTTCACATTACCGGCGCCTTCGACAAGATCCTGCCTGTAGAGAAATGCTGGCTGATGGACGACCTGCACAACAAAATCCGTAACGAGATACGCGACTATGCGATAGCACACGGACTCTCGTTTTTCGACCTCCGCGAGCAGAAAGGACTGCTTCGCGACGTCATCATCCGCAACTCTGCCACAGGCGAGTGGATGGTTATTATCCAGTTCCACTACGACGAGACGGGCGGTGAGAAAGAGGCTTTAGCGCTGCTTCAATATATCGCAGACAAATTCCTGAATATCACATCGTTACTATATTTAGATAATCAGAAATGTAACGATACCATCGGCGATCAGGATATCCTGGTATTCAAGGGAAAGGACCATATCTTCGAGACGATGGAGGACCTGAGATTCAAGGTAGGCCCTAAGAGTTTCTACCAGACAAATACCGAGCAGGCTTATCACCTCTACTGCGTAGCGAGAGAGTTTGCCGGCCTCTCTGGTCAGGAGCTGGTGTATGATCTCTACACAGGTACAGGCACCATTGCCAACTTCGTCGCTAAGAAGGCACGCAAGGTGATTGGTATCGAATACGTGCCTGAAGCCATTGAGGATGCCAAGGTCAACTCAGAACTCAACGGCATCACGAACACGCTGTTCTATGCCGGCGACATGAAAGATATCCTGACTGACGATTTCATTGCCGAGCACGGACGTCCTGACGTGATCATTACCGACCCGCCACGTGCTGGTATGCACCCTGATGTGGTGAAGACCATCCTGAGGGCAGCCCCCAAGCGGATTGTGTATGTAAGTTGCAATCCAGCCACCCAGGCACGCGACTTGCAAGACCTCGATGCCCAGTATAGGGTGGCAGCTGTTCAACCAGTGGACATGTTCCCTCATACACCCCATGTAGAGAACGTTGTGCTGCTGGAAAACAGGAATAATTAGGCATAAAACGAAAATAAAAGGGTAAAAATTTGGAATTTCTGAATTTTTTCCCTATATTTGTGCCCATAACTCCTAAAACAATAAGTAACTATGCTAAAGAAATCATTATTATTGGCTATGTTGGTGATGGGATTCACCAGCACAGTATCTGCAGAAGAGCAGGAAGTACAGAACACCCAGCAGGAGAAGAAGACCATCGAACTCCCCCAATGGGTGAAGAACATTAAGTTCAGCGGCTACGGCATGCTGCAATACATCGGACAGAATCCTTACCAGGTAACCAAAGACGCAAATGGTAATCCTATCTTAGAAAAGAACACATCAAACACCTTTAATCTCCGTCTGGCCCGTTTCATCCTCGACGGTAAGATTGGCGACTTCGACTGGCGCGCTCAGATTCAGGGTACCAATGCTACAGGCCCAGGACAGCCCACCGTTCAGCTGGTTGACCTCTATGCAGAATGGAGAAGATTCCCAGAGTTCAAGATCCGTGCCGGACAGTTCAAGCGCTGCTTCACGTTTGAGAACCCCACCCACCCCATTACTCAGGGATGGCGCGGCTATGCTGACGTGATCAACAAGCTCTCTGCCTTCGGTGACCGTACCGGTGAGCGCTCTTCAGGTGGTCGTGATATCGGTATCCAGGCATCAGGTGATCTCTTCCCCAACGCTAACGGACGCAGAATCCTCCACTATCAGATTGGTGTTTACAATGGTGAGGGTGTGAACCAGAAGGATATGGATAGCCGAAAGGATGTCATCGGCGGTATCTGGGTAATGCCTATCAAGGGCGTGCGTATCGGTGCTTTCGGATGGACAGGTTCTCGTGGTCAGATGCTCGATCCACACCTGATCGACCCAGTTACCAAGACTGCTCAGACCCGCAGCGTAGAGAAGAACCGTTACTGTCTCTCTGCAGAATACGACCTGAACGGATACACATTCCGTGCCGAGTATGTCCACAGCCAAGGTTGGGGTGCTAAGTCGCCTGGTAACAACGTGCGCGAGATCTACTACGAGAATGGTGATAAGGCCGACGGCTGGTATGTGTTCGGTATCGTACCTCTGATCAAGGGTAAGCTCTTCGCTAAGGCTCGTTATCAGACCTATCGCAATCAGAAGAATTGGGGCACTTCAGTGAATCAGATAGAGTGTGGTCTCAACTACAACTTCACCAAGAATCTGGAAATTCACGCAGAGTACTCTCACGTCAATGATCGCAGCATTGAGACTGCTTACGAGAAGAAGCACAACTACAACCTGTTTGACGTAGAGCTCGACTTCCGCTTCTGATTCAGAACCCATAGGGAGAACGACAAACTGACAACGATCAACAGTGCTCCCAACAGCCAATAGGCTAGTTCATCGACCGTCATGGTAAGTATGTAAGCTGATAGTCCTATCAACAAATGGACAGCGAAATACTTCACGACAGTCGATGATTGTTTATACTGGTATCGCCAACGGGCATAACCGTTGATGATCAGAAACTCCACCAGATGAGCCAATGTAATGGCAAGGCCTGTGCCCCAGATGCCCCAGTGCCGATAGCCTACCATGATAAGCGCTACAAGTGCCACATAATAGACCGACTCCAGCACAAAATAGGTGACTGAAAGCCCACGGGCCAGCGTGATATAGGCAACAGGCAGGGTCATCGCCTTAAAGAACATTGCCAAAGCAGCCACCTGGGTCATCGCCACAATAGGCAGGAACTGGCTACTGAGCAGAAGCGGGATCAACACCGGCAAGAAGATGATAAGCGATGTGAGCAAGGGGGCAATAGCAAGTACCGACACCTCCGTCTGCTTGTTCACCATGAGATTGGTAGCCTCCACATCCTGATTCACTGCCGACAGTCGAGGGAAATAGTCACTCTCCATCGCAGCAAACACAAGACCCGCATAGGTGATGGTGATCATATAGCCCGCATTATAGAGGCCCACCGCATCAAGGGAACCTGCAACGTTCAGGAACGAACGGATGAACATCTCCGCCCCACTCCCCACAATACCTGCAAGCGTAAAGGCCACACCCAGACGAATCATCCCCATACCTTCGCCAAGTATGCCGCGTGCGCCACGAATCTGCAACGGGAAGATGCGCAGCGAGAACCGCAACGTGGCACACATGGTGACAAATGCCATCAGCACAATAACGGGTACGATACCTGCCTGCCAGAAGAAATAATAGATGGGTATCGCTATCACCAGCGAAGCCAAAGCCGCCACGATCTGTACCAATGCCAAAGCCCCAAGTTTACGCTGTCCCTTGAGGATAGCCGTTTCGCCACCTGTTATTGCAATCATGCCGACGGCAGGAGCCAGCAATACAAAATGCAACGTATGATCGCCCCAGGAGAAAGTGGTATTACTGAGGAACGGTCCTGCTACAACGCATACCAACATACCCAGCAAGGCAGTCAGCAGGCACCAGCCACGCACCACTTTTACGCAGTGAGCAACTTTCTCCGTATCGCCTGCATCGTAGTATTCAGAGATATTCCTGACGGCGCTGACGGATATCCCCAGATGGGTAGCCTGCGAAATGAGTTGTACGGTGGTATTAAAGAGCGATACAAGTCCCATACCATCAGGTCCCAATAACAAAGCCACAAACTTATTGCGTACAAGACCTACCAGCACGTTCAGGCCCTGCACCCCACCAAATATCCCCGTGAATTTCAACACGTGGCCGTAGTCTTCATTCTGGTTGTTCATAAGCATTATTCGTCTATTAATCTGGAAAAGAGATTAATCCACTGTTGCATTACACTCTCCTGAGAAAATCTGGCAATGTCTCTTTGGGAATCTTCTCCCATTTTCTGTCGTAATGTAATATCACTCATCAACTGTTGAACTGCGGAAACATATGCATCCTCATCTTCATAAGGGATAAGGAATCCGTTACTAACTTCCAAAATGTTTCGAGGGCCACATGGACAATCAAACGCTACAATAGGCAATCCACAGGTTGCAGCCTCCACCAATACCAGCGGGAATCCTTCTGTACGGGAAGTCATAAGGAATATACTACCTGAACCATAAGCCTCAACAATATCCTGAGTAAAACCATGCAATAAAACCTGACTCTCCAGATGAAAGCGCATTATATACTGTTCTATCTTTGGTCGTTCACTTCCCTCACCATAAATATCAAGCACCCAGTCAGGGTAAGTCTGCGAAATACGGGTCCAAAGAGCTATCATACGAAGATAGTCTTTCTCAGCCACCAACCTTCCCATTGCAATACAATGCTTTTTGGAGTAGTCAATCCTGACATCTGGTTGTAACGAGGTGAAATTTGGAATTACTATAACATTTCCGACTGATGTAAAGCTGGCAGCATCCTCAGGGGTCAGAGCCACCACTGCATCCACCCGATACTGAAGGGTGGTCTGCAACCAGTGATGCTTCAGTACGCGAGAGTCAGAGTGGGATTCATATATGGTTTTCCCACGTTTAACTCCAAAGGTTGCCAACAAAGCACCAGCCACCCAGGAAAACACGGTGACATCCGGATGAAGCGCTTTCACTGCCCTATTATAACGTAACACCACGAGAGGGAACAAAAGGCCTCCTCTGACACGTGGAACATTCAAACGGACAACAACAATATTCCCATCCAAGTCATAGGCCATCGGATTGTTGTCGCGCCATAGTAATATCAGAGCAACCTCTGTCTGGGACTGTCTACATAGCCAATTCATCTTATCCACCAAGATGCGCTCCATGCCCCCGACTTCAGATAACTGCTCTATGACATATACTATTTTCATGCGAATTAAAGCAAAAACGCCATGCAAAGATACAAACTTTCCATAACAAAAAGCAAATTTCGCTTTTATATTTTGCATTTTCCATACTTATGAGTATCTTTGTAGCATGAAACTAAGCGTTGTTATACCTGTTTTCTGCGTAGAAAGCACACTCGACCGATGTGTGGAAAGTGTACTCCTACAGCAAATTCCTGATTTAGAAGTCATACTCGTAGATGACGGTTCACCTGATGACTGTCCACGTCTTTGCGATGAATGGGCTAAAAAAGACCCACGCATCATTGTTATCCATAAGAAAAATGGCGGACTGAGCGATGCACGCAATGCCGCATTAGACATAGCAAGAGGACAATACATCACTTTTATAGACAGTGATGACTGGTTGGCAGACAACACTTTGGCACCACTGATGAAAATGACAGATACTTGCGACCTGTTGGAATACAGTATCGAAAGTCGGCTACAGCTTCAAGACAGAATCTATGAAGATATTGAAGACTATTGGATAAAGGAAAGGGCATACACTCACACGTATGCTTGCAATAAGATTTATCGGAAAGAGCTGTTTGATGGCATCAGGTTCCCAAAGGGTAAAGTTTTCGAGGATGCCTATACATTTCCTTCGTTACTGCACAAATGTAAAAAAGTCCGCACAAGCAGTCATGGCTACTACAATTACACGCGAAATCCGCAAGGAATTACAGCAAACGCCGACGGCAAGGCACTGAGGCAGTTGCTCGAAGCCAACCTAAACAACGGAATGCCTATCGATGATTATTATTATATGCATCAGGTCAATATCCAGATTGATGTCTGGGAGCACTGTAGCCACGACATCCTGCTGCCCAAAAGGCATATCAGGCTAAACGGACTTACGGGTAACATGCGAATAAAGGCTTTTTGTCTCAATACTTTCGGTATTCGAATCCTGTGTAGGATGAGCAAACTTCTTCATATTTTCAAAACACCTACAAAGATATAAAATGACCATGAAAATACTACTCATCGGTGAATACAGCAACGTACACTGGACACTGGCACAAGGGTTGCGGCAATTAGGGCACGATGTAAAAGTCGTCTCGAATGGCGACTTCTGGAAGGATTATCCCCGTGACATTGATGTATCAAGAGAACCCAACAAACTCGGCGGCATCTTACTGATGGCTAAGCTTTACACCCTGCTTCCCAAATTACGAGGATACGATGTAGTACAGCTCATCAATCCGATGTTCTTCGAGCTAAAAGCCGAACGACTGTTCTGGTTCTACCACTACCTACGCAAACATAACAAGCGTGTGTTCCTTGGTGCCTTTGGCATGGATTACTATTGGGTTCACGCATGCACATATAAAAAACCTCTGCGCTATAGCGACTTCAACATTGGCTGCGAAATGCGTACTGATACTGAAGCCACACGTTATCAGCAAGACTGGCTGGGAACTGCCAAAGAACGGTTAAACAAAATGATAGCTCATGATTGCAATGGCATCATTGCTGGTCTCTACGAGTATTGGGTATGCTATCATCCTGTGTTTTCCGATAAGACTTGCTATATCCCCTTTCCCATAAAAATGCCAGATATTTATCATACTGATAGGGTGCAAAAATCAAAGGTAGTAATCTTTATCGGCATCAATCGCGAACGTTCTGCCTACAAGGGTACAGACATCATGTTACAAGCAGCAAAAGATGTTCAGAAAAACTATCCCCATCTCATGAGACTGAACATCGCGGAGTCGGTTCCGTTTGCAGAATATAGTAGAGTAATGGAAGGTAGCGACGCCATTCTTGACCAGCTTTACGCCTATACTCCATCTATGAACCCCTTACTCGCCATGTCAAAAGGTATCATCTGCATTGGTGGAGGCGAGCCTGAGAACTACGAGATAATAAACGAGACAAAATTACGTCCCATCATCAACGTAGAGCCGACATATGAGAGTGTTTATCATGAACTGGAACAACTTGTGCTCCATCCAGAACATATACCAGAACTAAAACGCCAGAGTGTGGAATACATTAAGAAACATCATGATTATATAAAGGTAGCCAAGCAATATCTTGACTTTTGGACAAAATAAAAGCTCCACATTTCTGTGGAGCTAATCTTAGCTTTCTGCTCTTTTTCAAACTTAAGCCTCAGCGGGAGCCTCCTCAGTAGCGGGAGCCTCTGCAGCTGCTTCCTCAGCAGCCTTTGCAGCCTCTGCCTCTGCCTTAGCAGCAGCCTCAGCAGCCTTCTTATCGGCTACCTTCTTGGCAATAGCCTCATTAACGGCCTTCTCTGCCTTCAGTGCGTTAGCAGCGGCTTCCTTCTTAGCCTTAGCCTCTGACTCAGCGATCTTTGCCAGACCGTTCTGCTTGTCAGCCTTCCAGGCATCGAACTTCTTCTGAGCAGCAGCCTCATCGAAAGCGCCCTTCTTTACGCCACCACGGAGGTGCTTCATCAGGTAAACGCCCTCACGGCTGAGGATGTTACGTACAGTGTCTGTGGGCTGAGCACCTGTCTCTACCCAGTACAGTGCACGCTCGAAATTCAGGTCTACTGTGGCAGGATTGGTGTTAGGATTGTAAGTACCAATCTTTTCAGTGAAACGACCATCACGTGGTGCACGAGCGTCGGCGATTACGATGCTGTAGAAAGCATAACCTTTGCGACCACCGCGC
>CACZTJ010000080.1 GCA_902784065.1 uncultured Prevotellaceae bacterium
CGCACAGCGTTACGCATTGTCTTTGCGTAGTAGTGATTGTGAAGCGCCTTTTTCTTGTCCTGGCGGATTCTCTTCACTGATGATTTGTGATTTGCCATTTTTTTAATGAAATTTTTGTTGTTAATATAAAGCTTATGGGTCTTGCGTCACAAAGACTGCCCTGGGCGGGTGCCTTTTCAGGTACCCTCCGCCACCGTTCCCGAAATATTCAGTAGCACTGGCTGTGCAGATGACGGATTTAAATTCTGTAGTCCCAAGGGGAATCGAACCCCTCTTTAGAGAATGAAAATCTCTTGTCCTAGCCGATAGACGATGGGACCATCGCAATTTAGCGGGTGCAAAATTACTGCTATTTTTCCAATCCACCAAATTTTCCTCTAAAAAAATGATTCTTTCTGCCTTTTTTCTTCATTCTTACGTCCATTTTCTCATTTTCTTTGTATCTTTGCAGCGTATGTTGACGAAAACTCAAGCCATTGTACTCCATTCTCTGAAATATGGTGAGACCCGACTGATTGTGGATATGTTTACACGAAGTCAGGGACGACAATCGTTTATTGTCAGCATCCCAAAATCGGTAAAAGGTAAAATCAAGAAGCAACTGTTCCAGCCGCTGACTTTGCTTGAAATAGAATTTGATCTCCGACCAAAGGTCCAACTGCAAAAGCTATCAGATGTACGACTAGCCTCCCCCTTCTCGTCGATTCCTTTCGACCCTCATAAGCTTTCCATCTCCTTGTTCGTGGCAGAGTTCCTCTATTATGCACTCCGTTCTGAGCAGTACAATGAGCCGTTATTCGATTATATCGTCAACAGCATCCAATGGCTCGATGCCCAGCCCGATCGGTTTGCTAATTTCCATCTGGTGTTTCTCATGCGACTCTCCCGTTTCTTGGGCTTTTATCCAAATCTCGACCACTATCAATCAGGCGATTACTTTGACCTCCGCGAGAGTATGTTTCTACCGGCACCGCCTGTTCATCGCGACTTCCTTTATCCTCAGGAAGCCGAGAAGATACAGCTGATGATGCGTATGGACTTTCCTACGATGCACCTGTTCCGCATGTCACATCAGGAGCGCAACCGCCTGTTGGAAGTATCGCTCATCTATTACCGTCTGCATCTTCCCGATTTCCCAGAACTGAAGTCTGTATCTGTCCTTCAGGAGCTCTACCAATAAAAAAGTCTAATTCCTTAGGTATTTTATATTTCCAACTTGGAAATATAAAATACATCCCTATCAAAAACAAAATTCTGAGGGAGGGGTTATCATATCGCAGCAAGAGCCAGAGAGTAATACTTAGAATCCGGACTATCGGCACGAGAGGGTAACACGCAACAACACTGGGTACCCTGCAGCACACCCGCCGTCTTGGCATAGCCAAAAAGTGTGATGGCCTTATAGAACACATTACCTGCAACAATATCTGGGAAGATCAAAGCATCGGCCTGCCCGTCTATTACAGAACGGATGCCCTTTTCTCTCAGACTCACACTGTCGAGCGAGGTCTTCAAGTCTAATGGTCCATCAATAATACACCTGCCAAAGGCTCCAGTCTGAGCTTCAGCAATAATCTCCATATAATCAACGGTATATGGGAACGTTTTGGCACTCACTTTCTCCGCACAATGGATGAGCGAGATACGTGGCTCTTCGATACCCAAAGCATGACAAACATAGTTCACGTAATGTATCTGCTGACGGCGCTGGGCATCTGTAGGCACTGGGATAACAGCTGCATCCGTAAAGAACAGCAACTTCTCATATTTTGGAATCTCTGCCATCGCGATATGAGTGAGCACATGACCAGGACGCAGAATACCCGTCTCCCTGTCCAAGATGGCACGTAAGATCACATCGGTATTGATGAGGCCTTTCATCAGGATATCCGCTTCTCCGTTTTTACAGAGTGCCACAGCGCGACGGGCACACTCCTCCTTGTCATCACCATCCACATAGATGGGCTCGATAAACCCCATTTCTACACCTTTCTCTACAGCATATCGGGTACTTGCATCATTCGCACATACAACAGCCACGCGCTTCTTGTCACCTCGTTGCTGAAGAAAGACAATCATATCATTTAGGTTCTTGATTGCTTGCATAAGTTTGATTTTTATAGTTTTATGCTGCAAATATACAAAATTTTTTGTATCTTTGCAAGCGAAATAACTAAAATCAACAATTTAATGAGAGAAACTCTGTTGACAACAATGCTGGCAACCACCCTGACATTGTCGGCTCAGAAGCAGGCTCCGATGGTGCTGCAATACGACCGTCCTGCTGATTATTTCGAAGAGTCGCTGCCTATCGGCAACGGCAAACTGGGTGCTTTGGTTTATGGTGGCACAGACGACAATATCATCTATCTGAACGACATCACATTGTGGACGGGTAAACCTGTGGACAGGAACCTTGACGCTGATGCCCATCAGTGGATTCCAAAGATCCGCGAGGCTCTCTTCAATGAAGACTATCAACTCGCAGACTCATTGCAACACTATGTGCAGGGACCAAACTCGCAGTATTTCCAGCCGCTGGGTACGTTACATATCAAGGATCTGGGGCTTGGAGCCATCAGCGACTATCATCGCTCTTTGAGCCTCGACTCTGCTATAATTAAAGATAGGTACATGCGTAATGGGAAAGTCATCACTAGAGAATACTTCGCCTCCAATCCTGACAAACTGATAGCCATCCGGCTTAGGGGTGATATCAACTGCATGATTGCCCTGACAGCACAGGTACCCCATCACGTGAAGGCTATCCCTACCCAACTCACAATGACTGGTCACGCCACAGGCGATGCCAACGAGAGCATCCACTTCTGTACGATGCTCTCCGTGAAGACGGATGGTGATGTGATGTCAAGCGACTCCTCCCTGACGATTAAGAATGCCAAGGAGGCTATCCTCTATCTGATTAATGAAACGAGCTTCAATGGTTTTGATAAGCATCCTGTGAAAGAGGGTGCACCCTATTTAGAGAATGCCGCCAATGACATCTGGCACACTCAGAACTATAGCTTCGATGAGTTTTATGCTCGTCATCTGGATGATTATAAGGCGATCTATGATCGGGTGAAGATCGACCTCGGAGGCAGCAAAGAAGCCGCTCACCTCTCAGCAATTACCTCTCAGCTCTTAAAAGACTATACTGATAACGGTGGAAACAACCGCTACATAGAAGAGCTGTATTTCCAGTATGGACGTTATCTGCTGATCTCCTGCTCACGGACTGAGAGTGTCCCTGCCAATCTGCAAGGTCTTTGGACGCCTCACCTCTGGTCGCCTTGGCGAGGGAACTACACAGTGAACATCAATCTCGAAGAGAACTACTGGCCTGCCTTCGTGGCGAATCTCGCAGAGATGGCGCAACCACTCGACGGTTTCATACAATCCCTCGCTGCCAATGGTGTCTATACGGCTCAGAACTATTACGGTGTCAACGAAGGCTGGTGCTCAAGCCATAACTCAGACATCTGGGCGATGACAAACCCTGTAGGCGAGAAAAACGAGAATCCGATGTGGGCCAACTGGAATATGGGTGGCGCGTGGCTTGTGAACACGCTATGGGAGCGTTATCAGTTTACGCAAGACAAATCCTATCTGCAGACAGTGGCCTATCCGCTGATGAAGGGCGCAGCCCGTTTCTGTCTGCGTTGGCTCATCGAGAATCCCAAGCAGCCAGGAGAACTGATTACAGCCCCCAGCACCTCACCAGAGAACGAGTATAAGACAGACAAAGGTTATCATGGTGTCACCTGTTATGGTGGTACTGCCGACCTCGCCATCATCCGCGAACTGCTCACAAACACCATTGCAGCAGGACGTATCTTAGGCGAAAGGAACAAGGATATGGAGCAGGCTCTTTCACATCTCCACCCATATACCATCGGACACATGGGTGACTTGAATGAGTGGTATTACGACTGGGACGACTGGGATCCGAAGCATCGTCATCAGAGTCATCTGATAGGACTCTATCCAGGGAATCATGTCTCTGATACTGATCTTCTGAAGGCCTGTGAGAGGACGCTTGAGATCAAAGGCGATGAGACAACAGGCTGGAGTACAGGCTGGCGCATCAACCTCTGGGCACGACTGAAGAATGGTGAGAAAGCCTATCAGATATACCGTAAGCTGTTGACTGCCGTCGCACCCGAGAAAAGCAACATGCCTAATTACAGTAAGGGAGGCGGCACCTACCCCAACCTCTTTGATGCCCACCCACCATTCCAGATTGATGGCAACTTCGGTGGAACGGCTGGCGTCTGTGAGATGCTGATGCAGAGTGGTGACAATAAGATCGAGTTGTTGCCAGCTCTTCCAGAACAGTGGAAGGAAGGTAGCGTGAGTGGCCTCTGTGCCCGTGGCGGCTACGAGGTGAACTTCGAATGGAAGGATGGAAAGGTGCGTGACTGTAGCATTAAGGCAAAGACCAACAGTACTGTCATCTTATTATATAATGGTCAGCAAAAGACCGTCAAACTGAAAGCAAATAAATCTCAAAATATAAAAACGTGGTAAATACAAGTATTAAAGAAACAGACCTTAATAAGGCAAAAGGTTGGAGTGGAGCTGTCTATCTTGGCAACGACCTCCTCCTCACTGAGCATATTAACGAAGTACCCATGCCAACAGAACCCCGATATATGAACTTCATCTTGATCGGGCTATGTACCAAGGGCGAAGTCATGTATCAGTTGGACACCATCAAACAGGAGATCAACCCTGGGGATATTCTGGTGGTCAGCGATCGGCATATCGTTGATAGCTATCAGCATTCTGATGATATGGAAGGCTTATGTATGATTATGTCTGTCAACTTCTTCAGAGAGATTATCCAGAATGTCAGAGATATCAGTTCGCTCTTCCTCTTCTCACGCTTACATCCAGTCATGAGTCTGGGGCAGGAAGAGATTCAGACCTTCAAGGAATATTTCCAAGTCATCAAGGAGAAGATTGGCGATAAGCGCAATCGCTTCCAGAAAGATCTCATCAAGAGTCTGTTGTTGGCTATGTTTTATGACTTGAGCAACATCATCTATCGGAGGAAGAAAGGCGAAAAGCCCAAGTCAAGACAAGAGATTATCTTCACAAGGTTCATTAAACTGGTAGAGCAGAACTTCAGGCATGAGCGCCGTGTATCATGGTATGCCAGCGAACAGAAGATCACACCCAAATATCTTTCGGAATCTGTGAAGTCAGTCAGTCACCGCACACCCAACGAGTGGATAGATTACTATACCATTCTTGAACTGCGGGTAAAACTCAGGAACACCCTTAAGCCTATCAAGGAGATTGCCGACGAACTAAACTTCCCCAATCAGAGTTTTCTCGGAAAGTTCTTCAAGGATCGTGTTGGCATGAGCCCGTCGCAGTATCGGAAGTCATAGATACGCCTGGCGCTTCAGCTCCTCAACCATCTCCAGCAGCTCCTGATACCACGTTTCTCCAAAACGGCGTATCAGTGGCTCACGGAGAAACTGATACAATCGCAGATTCTCCTGAACACCTTTCGCCACAGCCATCTTACAGACAGCCCAACGATTATAGTTGAGCCCTATCAGCCCCTCACCCAACTTTTTCTCGCGGATGGGATAGAGTGCACAACTCACGGGTTTGCAGAAACGGGTCTTGCCATTTCTGAAAGCTTTCTCCAAGGCACAGAGACAACAATGAGGAATTGGCACATGCGTATTCCAGTCTTCTATCTCTCCATAATAGGTAAACACACAGTCCTTACCATTTACGATGCTCGTCACAAGGTCGGCCTCCGAATCTACATACGCTACACCTTGTTTGTCAATGACGGCCTGTGCCGATGCAGAAAGGTCATCCCACACGACATCCAGACAGTCTTCTATCTCTGCCACCTCTTCCATCGTGACTGGGGCTCCTGCATCACCTTCTACGCAGCACTCACCCTTGCAGACACTGAGGTCACAACAGAACTTCTCCGTCAGGATTTCCGACGAGATCAGCACATCACCAACTTGTATAATAGGAGGAAGCTGTTTTACCATACGATTGGAGTCATGCCGTTTTGTTCGAGATAGGCGTTACAACGGGAGAACTGATGCTGGCCGAACCAACCACCACGATTTGCACTTAGTGGCGAGGGATGGACACTCTCAAGCACCAGATTCTTCTGCTTATCAATCATATAAGCCTTTGAGCGAGCATAGCCGCCCCAGAGCATATAGACGATATGTTCGCGATGGGTGGCCAATGCCTGGATCGCTGCATCCGTAAACTTCTGCCAACCCAATGCGGAATGACTATTCGCCTGATGTGCCCTTACCGTCAACGAGGCATTCAGCAGCAGCACCCCCTGCTCTGCCCAGCGCGTCAGATTGCCTGAGAAAGGAATCGGCGTACCCAGATCGGCCTGAATCTCCTTAAAGATATTCTGCAACGAGGGCGGAAACTGCACACCATCCAGCACAGAGAAGCTCAGTCCGTGGGCCTGACCTGGCTCATGATAGGGATCCTGTCCGATAATCACCACCTTCACCTTGTCAAACGGACACAGGTTGAAGGCATTGAAGATCAGTTTACCTGGCGGATAGCAGGTGGTTTGCATATACTCCTGCCGCACTGCTGCCGTCAGCTGTGCGAAATACGATTTCTCAAACTCTCCGTTAAGATGCGCCTTCCAACTCTCTTCTATCTGAACACTCATAAGAAAACTATTTTGGCTGCGAAGTTACTCATTTTCTCCCGAATAATCTCACTTTTTCAGGGAAAAGTAACCTCGCAGCCAAAATTAGCCCAAGATTTTATGCTTTCAGCTTTTCAGGAACGATAGGCATAGCACCGTTCTGGGTACAGACGAAGGCACTCACCTGAACAGCGGTCTTGTGGGCCTCCTGAACGGGTTTGCCGTTAAGGATACAAGCACAGAAAGAACCTGTAAATGAATCGCCTGCGCCTACGGTATCAGCAACCTCCACCTTCGGCGTGTCTTGGAAGGAGGTCAGACCATCGTCAGTAAACACATACGAGCCATTGGTGCCACAGGTCAGCACAAGCATCTTCAAGTTATAGTCCTGAACGATCTTCTCACAGGTCTGACGCATATCCAAACCATCATAACCAAACATCCGATTTACGACTACCAACTCCTCATCGTTAATCTTCAGGATATTGCAGATACAGAACGAATCCTCAAGTACTTCCTTTGAATAGAATTGCTGACGCAGGTTGATATCGCAAATACGCAGACAGTCTTCTGGTGTGGCATCGAGGAACTTACGGATATTCTCACGACTGACAATATTACGCTGGGCCAGTGAGCCAAAGCATACGGCACGGGCGTTCTTCGCTATCTCTTCCATCTCTGACGTAAAGGGAATATTATCCCATGCCACATTCTCCTTAATCTCATACGTTGGGATACCCTCACCCGTCAGCGTCACCTGCACCGTTCCTGTCGGATAGGGCACACGAGGCATCAGGTAATTCAGATTGTGCTCTTTCAGCGCATCAATAGTCTCATCAGCCAGACTATCTTCACCCAATGCACTGATAGCAATAGTATTGTCACTACCCAGGAACTGACCTGCATGATATGCGAAGTTTGCAGGTGCGCCGCCTAATTTCTTTCCTTCGGGAAGTACATCCCACAATGCCTCTCCGAGGCCTACGATATATCTTTTCATAATGATTTTAGTTATTATTTGACGTTTTTAATGTAAGTGAATAAATAGACAACACCGATAGCCATCACAATGACAGCACCAGCCTGTCCAATGGCATCGCTGGCGAAACCCATAAGCAACGGGAATATGGTACCTCCGAAAAGTCCCATAATCATCAGGCCACTGACCTCGTTCTGCTTTTCAGGCATCGAGGTGAGTGCCTGAGCAAAACATATAGAGAAGATGTTCGAGTTGCCATAACCCACCAGCGCGATAGCTGTGTAGAGCATCCATCTCTCTGTACCCACAAAGAGACCGCACATCGAGAGTGCCATCATGATGACACTGATCACAAAGAAGAGACGGTTAGGCAGCACACGAAGGAAGAACGAACCTGTCAAACAGCCAATCGTACGGAAGATGAAATAAAGACTGGTGGCAAAGGCTGCATCATTCAGTGTCAGTCCCAGGCGCTCCATC
>CACZTJ010000081.1 GCA_902784065.1 uncultured Prevotellaceae bacterium
CACAACGAAGACAGCAATGAAGGCCGCAGTCCAGCGGCGAAGGCGTGCAGGCGGCGTAACGTCAGGAGCTATAGCATTGGCTCGACGAAACAGCAGATAGCAACATGCTATCAAAGACAGCATTGTCACTGCTGCATAAAGCATAATATAGAGCGTATCTTCCCGAATCTGATCGTACATGATTGATAAACCTTTGCCTGCAAAAGTACAAAAACTTTTGGGAATTAGCGACCCTTTCGAATGAAAAACTGAAAATAAAAGTTTATTGGCTGGGGGAAATCCAATAAAATTGAGTAACTTTGCAGGCAATTTCGAGGATACAAAGACTATGATGAGAAAAATATACGTTTCAAATTGAAACCAATAAAAATGAGTAACTTTGCAGGCAATTTCGAGGATACAAAGACTATGATGAGAAAAATATACGTTTCAAATTGAGTATTGGCGCGAGGCCGTTGGGGTATAGGCAGACGGCTGTTGGGGTATAGGAGCACAATGGAAAAGACGCTTCTCTCTCCCTGCGAGCATTAGTATTTGTACTTGCGGGCATTAGTATTTGCCCTTGAAAGTGTTAGTTTTCCCTCACGGAACTTAACAAAAGTGGTAAAAGTGGTCACGGTCACAGCTGTGACCATGTGACCGCAGGGAGAAAAGGAAGAAGATATACATAAAATAACATGTTGATTATCAATTAATTACAATAAACAAATAATTATCAAGGGGTCTGAATGGTCACATGGTCACAGCTGTGACCGTGTGACCGTAAGACCGAAAAAGAATATGACAATAGAAGATATCAAGAGAATCGTTGACGACGAACGGGCAGAACAACTCACTGCCCAACTGTGCCGTCATTGGGAAGTAGCCACATGGACACCTGCGCCGAAGCAGAGATCTATGCCGCCCTGATGCGTATGCAGAGTGCCGTCATGGCGCTGATGGAACTTAACAAACTGCCCTGCTTCTATTTGTTTTCCGGATATCTCGAACGCATTGCCAAGACCGTTTCCAACGAAGATATACGCGAATCGGTGGTGAAGCTGATAAAGCAGTTACTGAGCGAGAAGTCTGCCCAGCCGGCATCCTTCTTCGACATGGTAATACAGTTGCTGGCACAGCACGCCGCCTTGTCGCCTGAGAAGCAGGCTGCCATCCAGCAGCAGGTACCGCCCACGCAGCACATCTTTGTCATGTGTGCCCAGCACCTGAACCCCGACGACCTGATGATGTTCGCCTCTATCATTCAGGAACTGAACAAAGAGGGAAACGCTGTGGATCAGGAAGAAACCACCAAACATCTGAAGAATATGCGCCAGGCGATGGACGCACTCGCCACGCAGATGAACGAGGACCTTATGATGATGCTGATCTGGTTAGGCATACTCACACTGCTACCCAGTCTGATGGTCAACCTGATGCAGCAACAGCGAGCCAACAGCCATAAGATGGCCCAACTATTTAATAAGGTACTCGTGCAGGTGCGCGAAAGTAATCAATGGTGGAACTACTGGAAGGAGCGCCGTGACACCCTCCGTGTGGTAAGCGACAATAGTTCGTGGAAGGACATTATGACTACTGAACGGAGCAAGGAGCGCACTGAACTGGGTCAGGTGCGTGGAGGTTTGTTTGCCAAGTGGGCCACTGACCACGAGGCTTTCGAGGTGGATTTTGCAGATGCCCATCTCAGCGATGACGAGGTGCGTCGCTTTATCTTCCATCTGGCCATCCTGTCGGAGATTGCCAGAGAACTCGACCCTACGACAAAGTTTGGCGATGAGCAGTTGGTGAACAACGAGCTGCAACGTGTGGGTGAGGCTGTGCTGGAAGCTGCCAATAAGCTCAGCAATCTGGTAGATCAGCATTGGGCCCCATATTATGAGGCTATGTGGAAAGAGATGATAGAGAGCGAAATCATCTTCGACCATCTGAAGGTGACGCGCAAGAGTCCCCACAACAACCTGTTTACTGCCCGTTTCTTCTGCCATCTGGTGGGAGAATTGAAAAAAAGTGCAGTCTTCGGAGGCTGTTCTGACCACGATCTGGCCATCAAACTGACAGAAACACGCTTTGCGGATACTTTCAGAAAGAACATTCAGGAAGGAATGGGCGATGAAAACACAAAAACACGAAAGGTTTTCAACGCTATCTATCAGAAATACAATGACTTAGCACATCCAAAGAAATAGTTGCACTTTTTGGGGCAGAATCCCACTTTGAAGGTGCAAAACCCCTCCCGATCTTTGCCATCGCTATGATAAAGATGGCAAAAACCTTTAGCAGCAAGCCTCGCCAGGCGAGCATGGCTGCTTACCGTCAGCTGCTGGCGGAGAATCACGTGGAGGAGATCCTCCTGGATGTGAAGCAGAACAAGCCTCGACATCGACGAGAAGGGTCTGACAGAGCAGCTCTGGCAGAAGGTACAGGACGAGAAGCTCATCGAGGCTTTCCGTATTGTGTATTTTGCCGAGAGCGCCGGGGGTGGTACTCACATCTGGGCTTGGCGTACACCAGGACTCTCTATTGAAGAGGACATCCAGAAGCTGGCGAGTCGCCTGGGTGTCAGCTACGACTCGCATGTTACCGACTTGGCCCGTTGCTGTTTCATGGTGAGTGAGCAGTATGTGAAGTGGCTGGATCCCATCGTCTTTGAGGAATCGGATTGGAAAGAGGTAAGTGGTGAGAGGACAGAGTCTCCCACGCCAGCCTCCCACAGCAACACGGTCTCCTCAGCTTTCGACTACAAGGGTATCGCTTACGAAAAGATTGTACAGAGTCTGCTCTGGAAACTGGGTTATGGCGATGCTCCTGTGGAAGGTGAACGAAACATGGCCCTCTACACCATGAGCCGTTATCTACGCTTCATCTGCGACTTTGACGAACAGAAGCTTTTCTCGATCATCCCCCACTGGGGATTGTCGGATCATGAGGTGCTGGCTACTATCAAAAGTGCTGTCAGCAGCACTCGTCCTGCCGAGATGCCTTCACAGATGAAAGAGGTACTCGCGATGTTGGGTGCCACAATAGATGTCGAGGCGGAGTCAGAAGAGGAATCGCTGACCACTCCTATCAACGATGAACTACCTCCCATCCTTCAGGAGCTGGCGGATCACACTCCTGAGGAGTTCAAGGAAGCCACCTTGATTGCAGCGATGCCGATGCTGGGCACACTGGCTACTGGTATCCGAGCTAAATATCGTGACGGTAAGTTGAATTCACCCAGTTTCATCGTGGATATCGAGGCCCCTCAGGCCACGGGTAAGTCGTTTGTGGACGCTGAGTTCGAGTTGCTGATGGATCCTATCATCAAGCAGGACGAGGTAGAATGGCAGAAGGAGATGGCCTACTCGCTGGCCAAGAAAGACGGTCAGGACGTGGAGAATCCCTGTGCGGCCATCCGTATCATCGAACCCAACATCGGCGTAGCGGCTTTCCTTGAACGAGCCCTTTATGCCAAAGGCAAACATCTGTTCACCTATGCCCCTGAGATCGAGACGGTTCAGAAGAACAACAAAGGCGGTGCGTGGACAGAGAAGAACGACCTCTTCCGTCTGGCCTACGACAACAAGCCTTGGGGACAGCATCGTATCTCGAAGGACTCATTCTCTGGCAAGATCGCCCTCTATTACAATATGGTGATGTGCGGCACACCCAACAAGTGCCGAGCCTTCTTCAATGATGTCGAGAGTGGACTCGTGAGCCGTGTGACGCCTGTGGTACTGCCTGATATGGTGGGTGCCAAGATGCCTCAGTTCAAAACTTGGATAAAGGAAGAGGAAGAAAAAGTGAAGCGCCAGTGTCTCTGTCTGATGGACGAGGAGGGCGAGGTGGATCTACCTCTAATCAATCAGGCCATCGAGGCTTGGGATGAGGAGAAACGTCAGGAGTATCTGCAGACCTTGCGCTATTCCCTCGATGTGCTACGCCGTCGTGCCGCCCTCAACGGTTTCCGAGCTGGTATCATCGCCTATCTGCTGGAAGGCAGGAAGGAGACGGAGCGAGCCATCAAGTTTGCCCTCTGGTATGCGGAACGTTGTCTCTACTACCAGTTGCAGATTTATGGCGACAAGATCGATGCACTCAATAATGGCAAGCTAAGTTCACAGGCTTCAAAGGGTAACATCCGTTATTTTGATGCACTCTCCAAGGAGTTTACAAAAGAAGATTTAGTGAATTTCCGTCTGGCCAACAATGAGTCGCCAGTAGTGAAAACCATCATCTACCGCTGGGTGAAAGAAGGTCTTGTTATAAAGATCGGTACGAATCTTTGGAGGAAAACCATTAAATCACAGAATTATGCCGAGGAAGAATAATGGAATTTGGTATGAGGTTCATCCGACGCCCGTCAAGGGTATGGATGGTAAGAACCTGGTGTATGTGCGTCCGCAGAGCGGTATGAAGTTGACGATGGATCAACTGGAAAACTACTGTGAACGTATGAACTATCTGCGCTATGGGGAAATGAGTCGAGTTTTCGGCTCATTCCTCCGCGTAGCGGGGAGGTTTCTGGCCGAGGGCTATCGCATCGATACACCCATCGGCTCGTTTGCCCCCAAGTTGTCACTGGCCAGGCAGGTAACGAATGCCGAAGAGGTAAAAGACCGTGACGTAAGACTCGATGGCGTGGAATATAATCCAGGTAAGTTGTGGGACAGGGAGATCAAGAAATGGCTCGACGGGTTCCGCCGCAATCACAACCCTGACACTCAGGCCATTCTGGCCGATCAGGAGAAGCTGGAACAAGTGATGAGGGATTGTATCCAGAAACATCACGGTTATATCACGGCCGGTATCTTTGCACGCGCCTCAGGACTGACTCTCTATTCTGCCCGTAAGCAGCTGAAGGAGTGGACCAAGGGTGACTGTCCTAAACTCATGATGACCCCCAGAGGTAAGGAGCATATCTATACGGAGATTTAAGTGTTTGCGACAGAAATCGATGCATTTTCTGCGTTTTGTCGCTAAAATATACCTGTGTCGCAACAACTATGTGAAAAAAACTCAAAAAAGTTTGGACGGTATTAAAATACATTGTATTTTTGCAGCGTCAATCCATTAATATGATGTTTGACATTGAGATTAAATAGAAAAAAACAAGAACTTATTATTTAGCTGTATGAAAAAGAAGAGTATTATTATCCTGGGTTCGGTGGTGGCAGTATTCGCCATCGGGTTGGTCACCTCTCACTTTGTTAATTGGCCAGTGGATCTCAACGAGACAGATGGCGATATCGCCAAGGCTGCTCGATTCTCTCGTGAGCAAGCTTCTGAGAAGCTTACTAATATGGAAGAGCTCCTTCAGACCGATTCAGCCTTCAAGGATGGTATTGTGGCAGCCCAGGTGGTGATGCAGACACGCGCAGCCCAGTTCGGCACGCTGGTTGACATATCAAATGAGGTAGCCGGCAACATCCCCGAATTTGCTGAGGTACTCAAGGAGATGAACGCCAACCGTGAGGTGGTGGACAACGTTACTAATTCGCTGGTAGAGTCAGCCGACAATCTGAATGCCGCCCTGAGCGGTGAGGAGTGCCCCGACTTGGCTCAATCCACCATCAACGCCTCATTGGCATACACCTCTCTGCAGAAGCAGAATAAGCTGGCTGACCAATTCATCGAGGTCACCGACAAGTATCTGGAGACTGCTCAGGGTGATGATCAGCTGAAGTTCGTCCGCGACCAGTGGTTGGAGTATCAGCAGATGACCGCAGCCCTCGAGGGTGACAAGGTCGCTGCAGAGGCTTTGGCCAAGAAGGGTAACCTGCTCAGTGGCGAAAAGGCCCTCGCTGTTGTAGGTGAATTCAGCCTTGCCGAAAAGATGAATATTCTGCAAAGCGCCAACTTGGCTCAGAGCATCGACGCACCCACCAAACTGGGTAGTGCTGTTCCTCGGCAGACACTCGAGAGAATATGCTCAGTGGCCCGTTATGCAGCAGAAACCACTGTTAAGAGCGTAAACGACGGCCTCGCCCAGAATAGCCAGGATGTTGAGAAGATCTTCAGCAACGCCCTCGATGAGGCCATGAAGAGCACTTCAACTGATGTTGCTGCCAACATGCAGAAGATTGGCTTTGGCAATGCCCAGAAGATGGCTAACGTCCAGAAGATGGCTAACGTCCAGAAGATGTCAAATGTCCAGAAGATGTCAAATGTACAGAAGATGTCAAATGTCCAGAAGATGTCAAATGTACAGAAGATGTCGAATGTACAGAAGATGTCGAATGTTATGAAGATGGGTAGCGCCAGCAAGGTGATGGAGGCTTACGGCAAAGCAATAGGTAGTTTCAATACAGATCATCTGAGTCAGAACCAGAATATCGGTCTCGGTCAAAGGGTTAACGGTGTAATCAGTCAGACAGCAGCTGCTGGTTATAGTGCAAATTTAGCTGGTGCAGCTGATGTAGCTGGTAAGGCTGGTGCAGCTGGTAAGGCTGGTAAAATTTCCAAAAAAGTAATAAAATAATAGCCCGTAAATTATAGGTAAATGCGTAACTGGATTGCTCTTCTTCTGCTATCGCTGATGCCCAGCATATCCTGGGGGCAGACTCAGACTTATTTCCAATATAAGACGGATGAAGCCACGTTGGTGTTCTTCGACAAGAACCTCTCACGTTACATCCCTCACATGATACGTATGTATCAGAACGGAAAGGCACTTCATCAGCAGATATGGACCAGTGATTCAGTCTATCAGCCCGAGGCACCCTTGCTATTATTGACAGACTGGGAAGACGACGGTAACGGCGGAGCAACGCCGTTACCGCGTTCTCTTATACAGATCGGCATGGCTCCGTTGAACATGTCGTATTACATCAACCCATCAAGTGAACGATACCGTCAGTTGTTCAAGCACGAATATACGCACATCGTGATGACTGACAAGTACAACAAAAGGGACCTGAACTGGCGCCGCTTCTTCGGTACGAAGGTGGGTACCGACAACTCCCAGCCTATCTCTGCCCTATGGAGCTATCTGAGCGTGCCCCGTTGGTATGCGCCCCGCTGGTATCACGAGGGCATCGCCTGTTTCATGGAGACCTGGCTCGGCGGTGGTGTCGGACGTGCTTTAGGCGGCTACGACGAGATGTACTTCCGCAGTATCATCGACGGGGGCGACAAACTCTACTCTGTGGTGGGTCTGGAAACGGAAGGTTCCACGATGGATTTTCAGGTGGGCGCCAACGCCTATCTCTATGGCACCCGCTTCGTGAACTACCTCACCAAGACCTACGGCTACGAGAAGATGATCCAGTTCTATAACAGAACGGCTGACAGTCGCACCTTCTTCGGCAAACAGTTCAAGAAGGTCTATGGACAGTCACTCCGGAAAGTATGGAACGACTGGAAAGAGGACGAGAAGCAGCATCAGGAAGAGAACCTAGCTGCCATCCGCCAATATCCTATCACAGAGACCAAGCCGCTAACCCAAGAGCCGCTGGGATCTGTGTCGCCTTTTGTCTATAATCCTGCCACCCAGAAGGCTTATGCCGCCATGAATGCCCCCGGTGACTTTGCACACATGACGGAGATCGACCTGCAGACAGGCGAGCAGAAGCGGCTGAACGACATCTACGGCATCCAGCTCTATGACCCTGCTTACGTAGCCCTCGACTGCAAAGGACAGCGGCTCATCTATACATCAAACAATGCGAGGATGCGTGGCTTGGAGATCTATGACATCCAGCAGAAGAAGGTGGTGAAGAAAAAGAAATTCCAGCGCATCAACAATATCGTGTATGACAATACCCACGACTGTCTTTACGGTCTGTTCTCCAACGGTGGTACACAGTCGATTGTGCGTCTTGACCGCGACTTAGAGAATCCGGAAGTGATTTATGCCTTCCCGTTTGGCGTGAGCGTATTCGACACGGATATCAGTCACGACGGCAAATGGCTGTCGTTCACCAGTCAGGGCGACAACGGTGAGCACACACTTCTGCTGTTCAATACAGAAGAACTGGCTAAGGCTATCTTCAAGCCCGTGAAACTGATTACCTGGGAAGACAGCAACTTAGGACAGTTCCGCTTCTCACTCGACGACAAGTACCTGATCGGTAGCTCCTACTATACTGGTGTCTCCAACCTCTGGCAGATCAACTTAGAGACACGCGAGATGGAGATGCTTACCAATACCGACATCGGCCTATTCGCACCATTGGAGATTACGCCAGGTCAGTTGCTGGCGCTCCAGTTCAAGCGCGACGGACTGCAACCCGTATTACTCTCCCGTGAGGTGGTGAAGGATGCCAATGCCGTGAAGCTCTACGGCCAGCTAGCCTATGAGAACAACAAGGAGGCGATGGAGAGTGTAGGTCTGCTCAAAAAACCACTGCCCAAAACAGACTTCGGCGATGTGTATAACAACATCACATCCTATAATGTCTTTAAAGAGATGAAGTTCGCTGGGGCCTATCCTATCATCAGCGGTTTTACCGACACCAAAGCCTGGAACAAGATGACCCCTGTGATAGGCTATCGCTTCAATGTGAACGACCCCGTTGGACTGAGCAGCATGAAACTGTCGCTCGGTCTCTCTCCATGGAGTAACAACGACTGGAAGAACAAATTCCACGTTGACTTCGATTGGAAATACTATTTCTGGAATCTCAAGGTCGCCTGGAACCATATGGACTTCTACGACCTCTTCGGTCCGATGCGAAAAAGCCGTAAAGGTTTTGTGGCGCAGCTGGCCTACGACTATTCCAACACAATGATCTCACCGTATGACAAATCATGGGGATTCTCGGTAGCCACCTATGGCGACATGGACGTGCTGCCCTTGTATCAGGAGGTTGAGGTACAGGGCGTCAGGTCGATGCAGACGGCGTCGATCTATGGAAATTGGGCAAAGACACGCACCTCATTGGGTGGTGTGATGAAGGAACAGGGCTACGAGTTAGGCATTGAAGGCTATGGCTATCTGGCCGGCGGACGAGTCTATCCCTCTATAGAGGCTTCAGGTGACTTCGGCACACTGGTGCCCTTTGACAGAAACACCTCATTCTGGCTTCGTACGGCAGCAGGCCACAACTTCGGAGATGCAGAGTCAGTGTTTGGCACTACCTATTTCGGTGGTTTCCGCAACAACTATGTTGACAATAGGAATGCCTTCCAATATCGTACGTCTTTGGCGATGCCAGGTGCCGATATCGATGCTATCCCAGCACACTCCTTTGCCAAGGCGACGGCAGAGCTAAACCTGCGTCCACTCCGACTCAATAACTTCGGTGCGCTGTTCTGCTATCCGACGTGGATCCAGTGCTCACTCTTCGGAACAGGTCTCTCAGCTTGGAATCCCAACGCATCACACAAGATGTACTACAGCACAGGTGTTCAGCTGACCACCGAACTGGTATTCCTGAATTATCTCAAGACTACACTGTCTATTGGTTACGGCCATCTGTTTGCGCCATCAGGATTCGACGGTGGAAGACGTGGAAACAATGAATTTATGATTTCTTTAAAGCTACTATAATGTCATTTGTCGCAGCTCTTCTACCAGTAGTCATCTATATTTATATCGTCTATCAGATCGACAACTTCTCGCTTATGAGTGTAAAACGCCTTATCCTGCTAATTCTAAGTGGCATGCTGACAGCATTGGTCTGCTTCGGTCTGTTCCAGTTGACAGGACCGATTCTTTCCGAGAGTCAATCGGATTCTGTCAACCCCATCATAGAAGAGATGGTCAAAGCCATACCACTTTTGTTTTTAGCCGCCCGCAAGAAGATGGTGTTTTTCATCGATAGCGTTATCAGCGGTGCAGCCGTAGGTGGTGGATTCTCCATTCTCGAAAATCTGTTCTATCTGTTATTGGGTGATGAGTTGGGCATGGGTACCGTTCTCTTTCGCGGATTGGAAGTGGCACTCGTCCACATGGGTTGTAGTGCGATTGTAGCCGCAGGTCTCATGCTGGCAGTCCGTATGGTAGAACGTTCCCGTTCCCGATTAGGCCTCAAAAAGAGTGATATCGCAATGTCGGTATTTCTTTTGTTTGAAGCACCTGTGCTGCACGTGTTTCACAACACCTTTCATTTCACGCCACTAGTACAGTTCATTTTCGTACTCGGCACCCTGGGTGGTCTTCTGATGTGGACTTACTACTACGATGTTGACATGATTCATCGTTGGATTGACAAAGGTCTCGACAAACAGTTCACCCTACTTGACTCCATCAAGAGCGGTCAGCTGGACAATACCACAACAGGCAGGTTCTTGTTATCTGTCAAAGAGAAATTTCCGCCAGAGGACTTTTTCGACATT
>CACZTJ010000082.1 GCA_902784065.1 uncultured Prevotellaceae bacterium
GGTGGGTTCGACGGGAACGGGTAAGACCCTGTTGGCTCGTACGATTGCCAAGTTGCTTGATGTACCTTTCACCATCGTTGATGCCACCGTGTTTACTGAGGCTGGTTATGTAGGTGAGGATGTAGAGAGCATCCTGACTCGTCTGCTTCAGGTGGCTGACTATAATGTGGAGGCGGCCCAGCGTGGTATCGTGTTCATTGATGAGATTGATAAGATAGCTCGCAAGAGCGATAACCCTTCCATCACCCGTGATGTGAGTGGCGAAGGTGTGCAGCAGGGGTTGCTGAAGCTGTTGGAGGGTACGATGGTGAACGTGCCGCCCAAGGGAGGTCGTAAGCACCCCGATCAGGACTATATCCATGTGGATACCCGTAATATCCTGTTTATCTGCGGTGGCGCCTTTGATGGTATCGAAAGGAAGATTGCCCAGCGTATGAATACCCATGTGGTGGGATACAACTCTGTTCAGAACGTTCGTAAAATTGACAAGAAGGATTTGATGAAATATGTGCAGCCGCAAGACCTGAAGTCCTTTGGACTTATCCCTGAGATAATTGGTCGTCTGCCTGTGCTGACCTACCTGAATCCCCTCGATCGTGAGGCATTGGAGAAGATCCTGACAGAGCCGAAGAACTCTATTATCCGACAGTATCAGAAACTCTATGAGATGGACGGTATTGAGCTGACTTTCGATAGGGAGGCGCTCGACGTGATGGTGGATAAGGCGGTGGAGTTTAAGCTCGGAGCCCGTGGCCTGCGCTCGATCGTGGAGAACGTGATGATCGACTCCATGTTTGAGATGCCTTCGAAAAGAGTTAAGAAATTTGAAGTTACAGCCGACTATGTCCGCCAACAGCTGGACAAGTCGCATCTAAATCAATACGAAGCCTAAAAAATAACTAAGATTGTATGACCGAAAAAAGAAATCTTACCGAGGCCCTGAAGAAGTACTTTGGATTTGATACATTCAAAGGCGACCAAGAGCGGATTATCCAGAATCTGCTGGACGGCAATGATACTTTCGTGCTGATGCCTACTGGTGGCGGCAAGTCACTCTGTTATCAGCTTCCCTCCCTGCTGATGGAGGGAACGGCCATCGTGATCTCTCCACTAATTGCCCTGATGAAGAATCAGGTGGATGTGATCACGAACCTCAGTGAACAGGAAGGTACTGCCCACTACTTGAACTCGTCGCTTAACAAGGCTGCCATCGACCAGGTGAAAACCGACATCATGGCAGGCAAGACCAAGTTGCTGTATGTGGCACCGGAGTCATTGACCAAGGAAGATAACGTGGAGTTCCTGAAGACAGTGAAGATCTCGTTCTATGCTGTCGATGAGGCACATTGTATCTCGGAGTGGGGACATGACTTCCGTCCGGAGTACCGTCGTATCCGACCGATCGTCAACGAGATTGGTCAGGCACCGATCATTGCTTTGACAGCGACGGCTACCGACAAGGTACGCAGTGACATCAAGAAAAACCTCGGCATGGTGGATGCCAAGGAGTTCAAGAGCTCTTTCAACCGTCCGAACCTCTATTATGAGGTGCGTCCGAAGACGAAAGATGTGGATAAGAACATTATAAAGTTCATCAAGCAGCACCCGGGAAAGAGCGGCATCATCTATTGTCTGTCGAGAAAGAAGGTAGAGGAGCTGGCTGCCATCCTTCGTGCCAATGACATTAAGGCGGCTGCTTATCACGCAGGTCTAGACTCTGCCACCAGGACACAGACGCAGGATGCTTTCCTGATGGAAGATATCGATGTGATTGTGGCTACCATCGCCTTCGGTATGGGTATTGACAAGCCCGACGTGCGGTTTGTGATTCATTACGACATCCCCAAGTCGCTGGAAGGCTATTATCAGGAGACAGGTCGTGCAGGTCGTGATGGGGGAGAAGGTATCTGTCTGGCATTCTACTCGAGCAAGGATCTGCAGAAGTTGGATAAGTTTATGGAGGGTAAGCCTGTAGCTGAACAGGATATTGGCCGACAGCTGCTGGTGGAGACGGCAGCCTATGCGGAGACATCGGTTTGCCGACGGAAGATGCTGCTCCATTATTTCGGTGAGGATTATCCAAAGGATAATTGCGGTAACTGTGATAACTGTCTGCACCCGAAGACGAAGATTGAGGCACAAGAGCAGCTGGTGATAACGCTTCAGGCTATCCTGTCTGTTAAGGAGAATTTCCGTAGCGACTATATCATCGATTTTATCACAGGTAAGGAAACCGATGAGATTCTGGCTCATCACCATGAGGAGCTGGAGAATTTCGGCGCAGGTTCCGATGATGATGAGAAGATCTGGAATCCCGTCATCCGTCAGGCACTGATTGCCGGTTACCTGAAAAAAGAGGTGGAGAACTATGGTCTGCTGAAGGTAACCTCTGCTGGTAAGAAGTTCCTGAAGGCGCCTCATTCCTTCATGATCGTTAAAGATGCAGAGTTTAATGAAGACGACGAGGCTATGGAGCATGAGGGCGGTATCAGTGCCCTTGACCCTACACTGAGTGCGATGCTGAGAGACCTGCGCAAGAAGATATCGAAGCAGCTACAGCGTCCGCCATACGTGATCTTCCAAGATGTGTCGTTGGAGCAGATGGCTACCGATTATCCCATCACCCTCGACGAGTTGAAAAATATCCAAGGTGTGGGTGAAGGTAAGGTCAAACAGCCATATGCCAAAGAGTTTGTGGATCTGATTAAGCGCTACTGCGAAGAGAATGGTATAGAGCGTCAGGTGGATATGCGAGTACGTACCGTTGCAAAGAAATCGATGCTGAAGGTGAAGATCATCCAGAGTATTGACCGTCAGGTGGCGCTTGATGATATTGCCGATGCTCAGGGCATCGACTTCAGTGAGTTGCTCGATGAGGGAGGTGATGGACGATGATCATGTGGATGATATCTACGACTACTTCTGTGAGTCGGATACCGACCGGTTGAGTGTTGCCCAGGATGAACTTGGCAGTGACTATTCTGAGGATGAGATCCGACTGGTGAGAATCAAGTTCATTTCAGAGATGGCTAACTGAAGTGAATCGTTAGAAATGAAAAGTGAAAATTTAAAATAGATATTATGGCTTCATTTATTACAGACAAAATCGTGATGGACGGTCTTACCTTTGATGACGTCCTGTTAATTCCGGCTTATTCTGAGGTATTGCCGAAGACGGTAGAGTTGAAAACCCGTTTCTCTCGTAACATTGAGTTGAATGTGCCGTTTGTGACAGCGGCCATGGATACCGTTACCGAGTCGCAGATGGCTATTGCCATTGCTCGTGAGGGTGGTATTGGTGTGATCCATAAGAATATGTCGATCGACGATCAGGCCCGTCAGGTGGCTATCGTGAAGCGTGCTGAGAACGGTATGATCTACGATCCGATCACCATTCCCCTTGGTGCAACGGTGGCACAGGCTCTTGACATCATGTCAGAGTATCATATCGGTGGTATTCCCGTAGTGGATGACGACCGTCATCTGGTGGGTATCGTAACTAATCGTGACCTGCGCTTCGAGCGTCGTTTGGATCGTCCTGTGGATGAGATTATGTCAAAGGAGAACCTTGTAACGACTCATCAGCAGACTGATTTGACGGCAGCCGCTCAGATTCTTCAGGAGAATAAAATCGAAAAGCTGCCTGTAGTGGATAAGGACAACCGTCTGATCGGTCTGATCACTTATAAGGATATTACCAAGGCTAAGGATAAGCCCATGGCCTGTAAGGATGAGAAAGGTCGTCTGCGTGTGGCTGCCGGTGTAGGTGTCACATTCGATACATTGGATCGTATGCAGGCACTGGTGAATGCTGGTGTTGATGCTATTGTCATCGATACGGCTCACGGTCACTCTAAGTCGGTGATTGAGAAACTGAGAGAGGCTAAGGTGTCGTTCCCCAACATTGATATCGTGGTAGGTAATATCGCTACAGGTGATGCCGCCAAGATGTTGGTAGAAAATGGTGCCGACGCAGTGAAGGTAGGTATTGGTCCGGGCTCCATCTGTACCACTCGTGTTGTGGCTGGTGTAGGTGTGCCCCAGTTGAGTGCCGTCTATGATGTCTATAGTGCCTTGAAAGATACAGGTGTGCCCTTGATTGCTGATGGTGGTCTGCGTTATTCAGGTGATATCGTGAAGGCACTGGCTGCTGGTGGCAGTTGTGTGATGATCGGTTCACTGGTAGCCGGTACTGAGGAGAGTCCTGGTGATACCATTATCTATAACGGACGAAAGTTCAAGAGTTATCGTGGTATGGGGTCGCTTGAGGCGATGGAGCACGGTTCAAAGGACCGTTATTTCCAGTCTGACACTAAGGACGTGAAGAAGCTGGTGCCCGAGGGTATCGCTGGTCGTGTGCCTTATAAAGGAACTGTACAGGAGGTGATCTATCAAATGGTAGGTGGTCTGCGCTCTGGTATGGGTTACTGCGGTGCTGCTACTATCGAAAAGCTGCATGAAGCGAAGTTCACCCGTATCACCAATGCCGGTGTTAACGAGAGTCATCCGCATGACATCACGATCACCAGCGAGGCTCCGAACTACTCACGTCCTAACGACTAAGAAGCTTGATGATGCGTCTGCTTTTCACATTGTGCTTCTCACTTTTCATGTCTGTCTTCACGCTTCAGGCACAGCCTAAGGCTGACCCTGTAGTGATGACGGTGAATGGTGTGCCTGTTACCCGTTCGGAATTTCTTTATTCCTATAATAAGAATAACGGGATCGGACAATCAGACAGGAAGTCGGTGGAGGAGTATGCAGAACTCTATGCTATCTATAAGCTCAAGGTGGCGGCTGCGCTTGAGGCACAGCTTGACACCTCAGCTGCTTTCAGACAGGAGCTCGCGATGTATAGCGATCGTCAGAGTGGGGGAGCAGTAATTCTCGACACAGACCTTCAGACAGAGGCACGACGTCTGTATGACCGAACGAAAAAGGCTATTGGCACACATGGACTGATCAGACCTGCGGAGATTCTCCTCCGACTGTCAACCCGCGCATCAAGCAAGGAACAGAATCGTATCGCCCAGCGGGCAGATTCTATCTGGCGTGCTCTACAGGCTGGTGCTGATTTCGCTACACTAGCTAGAAAGGTCTCTGAGGATGAGCAGACAGCTGTTCAAGGCGGTGATATGGGGTGGATACAGCCCCATCAGAGTTTCGTGGAGTTCGAACAGGCGGCCTATGCCCTGCAGACAGGTGAACTGAGTCGTCCGGTATTGGCTCCTGATGGTTATCACATTATCCTGATGAAGGAACGGAAACAGTTGGAACCGTTTGAGGTGTTAAAAGACAATTTGGTTCGTTCGTTACAACAACAACGTTTGAAACAGGCGGTTGCTGGCCAGAAGGTAAGGGAGGTAGCTGCGCAGACGACGGATGCTAACCGCCAGTTCCAGATACAGGAGTACCACGATGGTCTGTTGGTATATGACCTTACTAATCGTGAGGTATGGCAGCGGGCAAAAACGGATGACGTAGGATTGCGGGCGTGGTTCGATGTCCATAAGAAGTCTTACGTTTCGGAAGGTCCCCATTATCGCGGTTTGGTTTATTACACAAAGACCAAGGCAGACATGAAGGCAGTAAAGAAATATTTGAAACGCCTACCTTTCGAACAATGGACTGAGGCTTTGCGCTCTACCTTCAACAGCGATGGAGATGAGCGTGTGAAGATGGAGGTGGGCGTATTCAAACCGGGTGACAATGCCGCGATAGATCGTCAGGTGTTTAAGCGTCGTGACGTGGTAATTCAAGCTGATGCCGCATACCCCTTCGAGGGCGTATATGGTAAGAAACTTAAGAAATATCCAGAGGGTTATAATGACGTGAGAGACCAGGTCGTTGCCGACTACCAGAAGATGCTGGAGGCAGAGTGGGTGGCCTCGCTGCGCAGTCGTTATCCTGTACAGATAAACCAAGAAATATTGAAAACAGTAAACCAGTACCAATGAGTATTATAAAAAGAATTATCCCAGTTGTCATGATAGCGGTTCCCCTGTTCGGAGTCGCTGCATCAAGTTATTCCAACATGACCAGCATGTCAAGTCCTGCCAGTCCGGCAGACCCTGATTCCGTTGCGATAGGAACAGTCATCGACGAGGTGATATGGGTGGTAGGTGATGAGGCTATCCTGCGTTCCGATGTTGAGACCATGCGTATGCAGGCTGCCTTGGAAGGTGTGAAATGGTCAGGTAATCCCGATTGTATCATCCCTGAACAACTTGCCGTACAGAAGCTGTTCAAGCATCAGGCCGTCATCGATAGTATTGAGGTGACAGATGCAGATGTGGCACAAGAAGTGGAACAGCAGATCAACTACTGGCTTGAGATGGTAGATGGTTCTCGGGAGCGTTTGGAGGAATATAAGCACCAGCCGTTGTCGCAGATCCGTAATGACCTGCGTGACGAGATGAAAGACCGTCAGGTGGTGCAGAGAATGAAGCGTAAGCTCGTGGAAGATATCTCAGTTACCCCTGCAGAGGTGCGTCGTTATTTCAAGGATATGCCGCAGGATAGTATTCCTTTTGTGCCGACAGAGGTGGAGGTGCAGATTATCCAACAGACACCACGTGTAGAACAAGAGGAGTTGGATCGTGTGAAAGATGAGTTGCGTGACTACACCGATCGTGTAAACAGGGGAGAGGCCTCATTCCAGACACTGGCACGTCTCTATTCTGAGGATCCTGGAACGGCCCGTCGTGGTGGTGAGCTCGGTCTGGTGGGGCGTGGCACCCTCGATCCCGCTTTCGCTACTGTCGCCTTCAACCTGACCGACCCGAAGAAGATCTCAAAGATCGTGGAGTCGGAGTTTGGTTTCCATATCATTCAGCTTATCGAGAAACGTGGTGATAAGGTGAACGTACGTCATATCCTTCGCAAACCCATCGTGTCTGATGCGGCTGTTGATAAGGCTCTTGTTCGTCTGGACTCTATAGCTAATGATATTCGCTCTGGGAAATTTACCTTTGAGGATGCGGCTCCTGTGCTTTCTGATGATAAGGATACCAAAAACAGTAAAGGTCTGATGTCAACGAACATGATGCAGACGGGTCATACCTCTTCACGTTTCCGCATGCAAGACCTGCCGCCTGAGATTGCCAAGGTGGTTGATACCCTCCAGGTGGGCCAGATCTCAAGCTCGTTCAAGATGATTAACCAGCGTGGAAAGACAGTCTGTGTCATCGCCAAGCTGAAGAATCGCATTGAGGGTCATAAAGCTACTGTGACTGAAGACTTCCAGGTACTGAAGGATGTGGTGCAGAATAAACGTCAGGAGGAGCGTATCCACCAATGGGTGGTCGATAAGATTAAGACTGTCTATACCCATCTGAATGATGAATTTAAAAATTGCCAGTTTGAGTTCGAGGGGTGGTTCAAATAGAAGAGTTGTTAAAAGCGAAATCAAGAAGTGAGCAGTAGAAAGTCGTTTGTCTGGTTGATGATATTAGCCCTGATGTTGGGGATGGCATCAGCCTTTGCGCAGAAAAAGCAGCAGAAGAAGCGTCCTGTGCGGAATGCCAAGACGCAGGACACCCGTGTCTATCTGGTGCATGCTGACCTGTTGCATTTTGATGAGCGAGAAAATCCTGATGCCACCATCCTAAACGGAAATGTGCATTTCACCCATCAGGGTGCCAGACTGTATTGTGATAGTGCCTATTTTTATGAAACTAGCAATTCGTTTGAGGCTTTCGGTCATGTGAAGATGTATCAGGGTGATACACTCTCTCTGTTGAGCGACTATGCCTTCTACGATGGTAACGAGCAGTTGGCACGAGCCCGTTACAATGTGATACTGACCCACAAGAAGACCAAGCTTTTTACCGATAGTCTTGATTTCGACCGTATCTATAATAACGCCTACTTTTTTGAGGGCGGTAAGATGATTGATGGTGAAACGACGCTGACTTCCGACTGGGGTGAATATAATACCGAAACCAAGATGTCGGTATTTAACTACGACGTGAAGATGCAGAGTCCGAAGTTCTTCCTGACCACCGATACGCTCTATTATGATACCCGTCAGTCGTTGGCACACATCGTGGGTCCCTCTAACATCACATCGGGAGAGAGTCATATCTACTCGGAACAAGGTTATTACGACACTAAGACCGAACAGGCGAGGCTGATGAACCGTTCGGTGCTGACCAACGGTGGAAAGATGATGGTTGGTGATAGTGTATATTATGACAGTCAACGAGGTATGAGTCAGGCTTTCCGCAATGTGGTGTATGTTGATTCGCTGAACCGTAATAAGCTGACAGGTAACTACGGCGAGTATTTCGACTACACGGGCTATGCCATGTGTACCGACAGTGCGGTGGCTATTGACTACTCACAAGGCGATTCGCTCTTCATGCATGCTGACACCTTTAAGATCGTGACTTTCAATATCGAGACCGACTCCGTCTATCGTAAGATCCATGCTTTCCATCATGTCAGGGCCTATCGTCGGGATGTGCAGGCTGTGTGTGACTCTCTGGTGTATAATTCTCTCGACTCCTGTATGACGATGTACCACGATCCAATCCTATGGAACAACGGTCAGCAGTTGGTAGGCGACCAGGTGGATGTATATATGAAAGACTCTGTGATTGATCATGCCCATATCTATGAGAACTGTTTTTCCATCCAACAGCTTCAGAGCGATACGGCCTGTTATAACCAGGTGTCATCAAAGGAGATGTTTGCCTTCTTTGTGGATGGTGATATCCGTGAGGCCAGGGCAAAGGGCAATGTGCTGATAGGCTATTATTTTGAAGAAGGCGACAGTGTACCTATCATCTATAACTATCAGCAGACCTCCGAGCTTCGGATGTTTATGAAGAATAAACAACTGGAGAGCGTGTGGACGCCAAAGACCAGTGGCACGATGTATCCGCTGAATCAGATTCCTGCTGAGCGGAAACGCCTGCCTGGTTTTATGTGGTACGACTATATCCGTCCGCTCAATAGAGATGATATCTTTAACTGGCGTGGTAAGAAATGAGTGATGTGATTCATCTGCTTCCAGACAGCGTGGCCAACCAGATAGCTGCTGGTGAGGTCATACAGCGACCGGCTTCTGTCATCAAGGAGTTGGTGGAAAATGCTGTGGATGCTGGTGCGAAGACTATCCATGTTGTTGTGGTAGATGCCGGACGCACGTCGATACAGGTGATCGACGATGGTAAGGGGATGTCGGAGACCGATGCCCGTCTGTCGTTCGAACGTCATGCCACCTCAAAGATTGCACAGGCTGATGATCTGTTTGCCCTTCACACGATGGGCTTTCGTGGGGAAGCCCTAGCCTCGATAGCTGCTGTGGCTCATGTAGAGTTGCAGACTCGCCGGGAAGAAGATGAGGTGGGCACCCGTATCTTGATTGCTGGTTCAAAGGTGGTGTCGCAGGAGCCTGTATCCTGTCCTGTGGGCAGTAACTTTAAGGTAGAGAACCTCTTCTTCAATGTGCCTGCCCGTAGGAAATTCCTGAAGTCGAATGCTACCGAACTCAGCAATATCCTAACGGCTTTTGAGCGTGTCGTGCTCGTATATCCTGATATCCATTTCACACTCCATCATAATGGTACGGAGATGCTGAACCTCAAGGCTGGTAGTCTGCGCCAGCGCATCAGTGATGTCTTTGGCAGACAGTATAGTCAGGATATGCTCCCTGTAGAGGTGCACACGGCGATGTGTACAATCACTGGCTTTGTCAGCAAGCCTGAGGGAGCCCGTAAAAAGAGTGGGCACGATTATTTCTTCGTGAATGGTCGTTACATGAAGCATCCCTATTTCCATAAGGCTGTTATCACTGCTTACGACCGACTGATCCCTGAAGGGATGCAGGTGCCTTATTTCCTGTATTTCGAGGTGGAACCGGCTGATATTGACGTGAATATCCACCCCACAAAGACCGAAATCAAGTTCGAGAATGAGCAGGCTATCTGGCAGATCCTGACCGCTGCGGTACGTGATGCATTAGGAAAATTCTGTGAGGTACCTGCTATCGACTTTGATACACAGGGAAGTCCTGATATCCCTATTTTTGATCCTGAACGCCAAGTGGATCCTCCACAACCGCGCTATAATCCAGATTATAATCCGTTTACTAGTAATCCTAGTAGTTCTAGAAATTCTAGTCAGCCTAGAACTCCTAGCTCTTGGGAGGCGCTCTATCAGGGGCTGGAGAAAGAACCTTCGTTCACGCCAGCCCCAGAGGAGGGAGAGGTGTTCGGACCTATGACTGAGCCTAAAGATGACATCCAGACACCTGAGACAATCCTCTCGGATAAGTCGCCCTTACATTATCAATATAAGGGAAAGTATCTCATGACAGCTGTGAAGTCGGGACTGATGATTATCGACCAGTATCGCGCTGACGTGAGAATTCTCTATGACCGTTATATGGAACAGATGTCCAGTCATACCGCTAACACGCAGAAACTGCTCTTCCCTGAGGTGGTGCAGTTTGCACCGTCGGATGCTGTATTGCTTGAAAAACTCCTGCCAGAACTTGCCAATTTGGGTTTTGATCTGAGTGATCTTGGTGGCAACAGCTTTGCCGTGAATGGTGTGCCTACTGGCATCGATGGACTCGACCCAGTGCGCCTGCTCCAGCAACTGGTAGGTGATACCAGTACTCTTACCTCTCAGGTAGCATCGCTCAACTCACAACTGGCATTGAGTCTTGCGCGTCATGCAGCAATCCAAACGTAAACTATACCCCTGACGGAAAAGCGATACTTTGTATCCTTCCACAGACGGATATTGAGCAACTTTTGGGCTAGAGTATTAAAGAGTGTTAATTTGCGGCAAGTTTTTGGGCTTCGATGCTTGTAATTCGAAAAATCTCCGTACCTTTGCACTCGCTTAACAAAAAGGGCGCTTAGCTCAGCTGGTTTAGAGCATCTGCCTTACAAGCAGAGGGTCGGCGGTTCGAATCCGTCAGCGC
>CACZTJ010000083.1 GCA_902784065.1 uncultured Prevotellaceae bacterium
ACAGAAATCCCCAACCATTTCTACTGGCTGGGGATTTCTGTTTCCATATCGTTTTTATTGCTGAGACACTTTCACATCAGAGACTGTAATGGAGCCTCCATAGTTATTGATACTCCAGCAATTCTTCTGAATACCGTAGATACGCTGGGTGTAGGCACAAACGTCATTGATGTACATGGTCAGAACTGAGTTGTCAGTATAGATGTCGATGTTGTAGGTGTTATCGGCGGGGCGCTCAAACCAGTACCCATCGATGCCCTCGACAAAGCCCTTACCTGCTGAGCCTTCCTGCTCGAAGTTTACCTTCCGATGGTTTTCGTCCTCCGGATTGACAACCATCGTGTAATACTTATCAGAGTCAGAACCGCGAACGAAGGAGATACCAAACTTATCCCAATTGTTAGAAGTCTTCACGGTGAAAGAAATGTGGTTGGCTGTGCCCAAGCGGTTGTAGAGCACATAAGCACCATCACCTGACAAAGCACCATTACTATACCCATTGGAATCCATCACCTTTGCATCGACAACTGTGCTATACTTTGCAGCCATGGCTGGTACAGCACCGAGTGTCAGCGTACCATCAGCATGCTGAATCAGTTTGTGACATACCAGGGCACCACTCCAGTTGGGCTCGTTGCCATCACCAGCACCTACACTGATATTCTTCTCATGGATATCACCGCCAGAACGGAACGGGCACCATCCCCATATATAACGATCAGTACCATTGGAGGCTGTCTTACCAGCATAGAATGCACGGCTGTCGAGTACACCCTCATGGCCATCGTTAGGCCATTTCGGACCATCATTGAAGCAACTCTTCAGTTCCTCATAGGTCGAAGCAACCATGTACTTCACCTTACGGCTCCAACTGGTGCGGAAACTCTCACTATAGACGAGATACCAGTAGTTACCCATCTTAAAGATATCTGGGCACTCCAGGAAACGGTCCCAAATCATACGGATATGACCGATATGCTCCCAGTTCTTCAGGTCGCTGGACTTGAACTCGGCAAAAACGGGATCACCGCCAAACTGGGGATAAGTAGAAATGACCATATGGTAGAGGTTATCGTCGGCTACGAAGATCTGCGGGTCGCGGAAGTCATTGCCGGAGTATCCAAAGTCAGGGCCGTTGAGCGTCCACAACTCATCTTTTGTCCAGGTTTTGAAATCTGTAGATGTGGCACGCATCACGACCTCGCGGTTCTTGCAGTTGCCATTGTGACCAGTATAATATATATAATATGTGCCGTCCTTCTCGTAAGCACAGCCAGTACCAATGGCAGCATCCTGCTGATAGTCGTTGCTGCCAAACGGTAGAAGTTCACCCATAGACTCATAGTTGGCACCATCCTTGGTCGTAACAGCCCAGATAGGGTGGAAGCGATAACTCATGTTATTAATGTACTCCTGAAGGTAGAGCACCTTGAAGTCACCAGCCTTCTGATCGTAGAAAGGCATAGGATCACCAACGCGCCCGGCAGTCGGCGTATAGTACGTTCCGAAGCCCTGAGCGTCGGCAGGAGCGAAGAATGTGGTTGTACCGTTCCAGTCTTTGGCGGGATCTCCGCTGAACTCGTCGTCGCTGCATGCCGACAGCGCTGAGGCTGACAGCATGAGTGCGAATACTGAATATATCATTGTCTTCATAATTATCTGTTCTTTAATTCGTGAATTTCCTATAATTCGTAGTTTACTTTGTTAAGTAATCCAGTGCATTAAACATGATACCACCCATGTTGTCGTGATAGTTCGACTCGTATGGGGTAGGAGAGTTCCAGTCGAAGAGTCCGGAGCCGAAGCAGATAATACCTCCCTTGCCGAATTCACCGTTAGCGCCCTTCAGTTCCCATGACGATACACTGTTGTCACCACCCAGTGCACGACCACCAGTCTTGGCCTCGAAGGCATCCTTACCATCCTGATAGGTATCCCAGAAACCGTACTGCGATGTCGTGTTACAAATGGTGTAGCCGTTATCCAGCGTATAAACTGCATTGTCTGCGGCACCAGGATAGGTTTTCAGGCCGTTCCACAATGGGTGTGTGATGTCATAGGCATAGAAGTGCCACGGATCTTCGCCCATCAGGTCGGAGCCTTCGCCGCCTCCGCCACCCCAGACATTGTTGGGATAAGCATCCTCAGGCATAGCGCCCAGTGCGATGGCATAGTTCACTGCCGAACGTCCCAGTACGAAGCCAACACCACGCTGCCAGAGTTCCTTCATCTTCGGCAGAGCCGTCATAGCACCGCTCTCTGCCTCGGCAAAGCCGTTGTAGTTGCCGTACGAGGAGCAATGACGGTGGAAGAATACGAGTTTACACTCGTCAAGTGAGATATTTCCACTTGCCACATCACTCCAAGAAGCGTAGGCAGCACTGGCAATATTACCAGTCAGCCACTTGGCTGCGGCCTTCTCTTCATCATTCAGCAGTTCAATGTTCTCTGCTTCGCCTACGAAGATAGCAACAGGGTTGGATATCATCGTCACGTAGACTGTATAGGTGGTTGTAGCGGTATTGTCAGTCAACGTAATCTGGAACGGTTCAGTGAAGTTTCCTTTAGTTCCGCTAGCAGGACTGCAGATAGCATCCTCGCTGCACTCCACCTCGAAGGTGGCGTTGTTCAGGTCGATACCGCTGTTGGCCATCACACTTACCGTGATAGTCTTATCCTGCTGGTTGATTGCACCTTTCACACCTTCCAAGATGAAGAGCGACATCAGCGCCTCATCGTTACGAACACTTACCTGATAGTCCATCACCAGGTCGCCATTGGAGATATGCAGTGTGCGGTCACCGTCGAAGTTAATGTGGTCACCCACCTTCATATTGGACTGAGCACCAGGTGAAACCGTCAGACTGGTTATTTCCATGTTGCCCTTTTGGTCGAAGTCTGCGGGCACCTTCACCTTCACCAGCCGTTTCTCTGTGCTGATAACACCTTCGTACTGCCCATTCAGCACGAACTTCTCCACGAGGCATGAACCGCTCACGTTGATGCTGCCTGTATGGTCATCGCTGCAGGAGGATAGGAGACCCCCTCCGACTCCCCCAAGGGGGAGAGCGGTTACCAGATAAACTGCGATTTTGATAATATTCTGTCTCATATTCATATTCTTTATTATTAATGACTTTGTGTAATTATTCCCTTCCCTCATAGGGGAGGGTTAGGGTGAGGTCTTACCACTGTCCGCAGTTCTGCGTATAGTGTCCGTTAGATGCAGCCATCTGTTCCCAGGGAATGGGCAGATACTCATTCTTATTAGCAGTAAACAGCGATCCACTCAGGAAGTTCATCTTCTCACTCTCACTGGTATAGTACTTGTTGAGCACTGTGGCAGCATCGCCCCAGCGTACAAGGTCGAAGAAACGCTCACTCTCCATTGCCAACTCCAGCCGGCGCTCCATCTTGACAATCTTCATGGCTTCTTCTTTAGAATACGAACCACTATATTTACCAACAGCGTAGTGGACACCATATTTAGTGGGATAGTTGGATACGACGCTGCTGCTTGCCATACTGGCAGCACGCTCACGCACCTGATTGACTAGAGTTATAGCCTCTGAAGTCTGATTCAGTTGAGCCAGAGCCTCGGCACGCATCAGCAGCACGTCGGCATAGCGGAAGACGATACGGTTCATCGAGCTGGCCCACTGTGAGTCACACAGGAACAGATAGATATCCGTGAGTGCAGGGTCTACGTTCTGTTTCAGTGAAACAAAGTATCCAAAGGTTCCTCCAGAACGGCTCCAGGCATTAGTCTCTGCCATCATGAAACTGGTGTTGAACATGTAGGGAGTGCCCGGCACACCTACTGTGACAAACAGGCGTGGGTCAACTGTCTGGTTAGAACCGACGGTATAATCGACATCAGCAAAGTTGTCGAGCAAAGGCAGGCCGTCGCTGTTGGTACGATAGGCATTCACCAGATTGTGAGATGGCTTGTAGAAGTCACAACCAGAGTCGTGAACCTTGGGAATACATGGAACAATCAGACGGTTAGAGAAGTTCAAGTTACCATATACGGTACCGTCGTTCTTGGAGTACTGGATGGCCCAGAGGCTCTCCTTGCCGTTCTCGTACTGCTCCTCAGGGCGGAAGTTGTTATGCATGTCAGGCTCCAGACCGTAGCCGTTATAAAGTGTGGGGCTTGTGTATTCCACCACCTTCTGCAGGTCTGCCTCGTTGATACCAGTCACCTGGTTGGAATTGGCATCGTCCTGACGATAGGCTTTATAGAGGTAAGCCTTAGCCAGGAATGCTGCACAAGCGGCCTTCGTAGGACGGCCCTTTTCTGCCTGTACAACGGGAAGTACGGCATAGGCATCTTCAAGATCGTTGATGATCTGCTGCCAGCCCTCATCGTTGGAATATTCTGTATTTGAGAGGTTGTTATAGTCCTCTTCCTCCATGTTGGGCTTGTTCACAAACGGGATCTTCTTGAACAGGCGCTTCAGTTGGAAGTGTCCGTAGGCACGAAGGAACTTCATCTCGGCCGTACGCTGCTGGATGGTTGCGTTATTCTGGTCAGCACTTGCCAGAATGTCAAGTGACAGGTTAATACGTGAGAGGTAGTTATACATCTTAGTCCAGATAGAACTGAAAGGCCAGTCAGTAGTCATCACGCCTGTGCTCTTTTCCAGTCTGTGAAAAGGCTCACCATCAGAGAAATCCGAACCGCCTACATAGGCATCGTCTGAACGGGTATCGTAGTTCCAGAGTGAGAACGAAGCGTTCATATCCTCGATTGAAACCAGTCCGGCGTATGCGGAGATCAGCACATTGTCGATATACTCAGGGCTCTTAACCTCGTCCTGGGTCAACGTAGCCTGTGGCACCTGTTCCTCCAGGAAATTACTGCATGAGGAGAAAAGACTCCCTCCGACTCCCCCAAGGAGGAGAGCAGTTACCAAAGAAACTACAGTTTTAATGATATTCTGTTTCATATTTATTTTCTTTTTTTATAATGATTTTCTTGTATTCATTCCTTTCCCTCTTAGGGGATGGTTAGGGTGAGGTCTTTAAAATGAGACATTCACACCAAATGTAAGATTCAGAGGAATAGGATAGTTGAATCCTGGGTTCTCGGGATCGGCTCCAGTAAACTTGCCGCTCTTGATGGTGAGCAGGTTCTGGGCAGAAGCGTAGAGGCGGATGCGATCCAGACGGAGCTTGTCTGTCACCTGTTTCGGCATATTATAGCCTAACTGAATGGTGCGCAGTTTTGCGTATGAACCGTTTTCAATATAATAAGAAGATACGCGCCCCTCGTTGTTGGTGTCCGAAGTGGTGAGTGCTGGGATATTGCTGCCTGGGTTGGCAGGACTCCAAGCATCGAGTGCACGGATGCCCTTGTTCAGATAAGGCACGTTGATGGCAGAGTTGGCCCAGAAGTCGGTCTGAGACTTGTAGCCTCTGCAATCTACGTCTACCCCCTGTACACCCTGCCAGAACATAGTCAGATCCCAGTCCTTGTACTGCAGATAGATGTTCAGGCCCCAGGTGAAGGCGGGTGTGGGATCATAGATCCAGTCCTGGTCTTCCTCTGTGATGAAGCCGTCACCGTTCAGATCCTTATAGCGGATGCGGCCCAGTCCGGCACCTTCCTGAATAGCATGGTTGTCGATCTCCTCCTGACTCTTGAAGATGCCGTCGTAGATATAGCCCACCTGCGAGAACATAGCGTGGCCAACAACGCTCTTCACTCCGTTACCACCATATTTACCGTTGGCAGCCACTGTCTCAGGCAACTTGGTAATCTCGTTCGTATACTTACTGATATTTCCGCTGATGTCCCAAGAGAAATCGTTTGGCAGACGGTGACGATAGCCCACTGTCAGTTCCCAACCGTTGTTCTTCACCTCACCGGCATTGATCCACTGGCCGGCTCCCTCACCCATGGCGGCGATACCTTCCATGAAGAGCAGGATGTCGGTGGTCTTCTTGTCATACCAGTCGAAACTACCGTAGACTTCGTTTCTCAGGATGGAAAAGTCGAGACCGATGTTATGTTGTGTGGTGGTCTCCCATTTGATGTCGTCGTTACCACGCTGGTTGCGGACGTATCCGTTGGGCAGGTCATAACCGCCGTTCGTACCTGTGATATCGTATGATGAACCAGCCTGGCCGCTGCCCCAAAGACCTGTAGAGACTACAGATTTATATAAGGTATAGCGTGCTGTGTTAGAGATTTCCTGGTTACCGGTCTGTCCCCAAGAGTAGCGCAGTTTCAGGTTGTCGAGCCAGTTTTTGGTACTCTCCATGAACTTCTCCTGAGAGATACGCCAACCAGCACTGACAGACGGGAACGTACCATACTGGTTGCTGGAACCAAAGCGACTTGAACCATCACGACGGATGGTGAACGAAGCCAGATACTTGTCATCATATGTATAGTTGACCTTACCAAAGAACGATACGAGTGAGAATCCCTCACCGAAGCCTTCTGCCAACTGACGGCCTGCGCCTGCTGACGGCCACATGTAATCGGTGTTCAAGATAGCCAGTTCATAGCGCTTGGCACTATTCATCTTGTAGTCCTGACGGTTCACCTCGGTACCGATCATGGCGTCACCACGATGTTTGCCAATCTCCAGATTATAGGTAGCAATGGCGTTCCACATCCAACGCATAGTGTGCTCCTGCTTGCCTTCGACGGCAGAGTCTGTACGCATCACCTTACCGTTGGCGATGGGATAGGTGAAGAAACGCTGTTCCTTCTGCGTATAGTCCATACCAAAGGTGGTGCGAACCATGAAGTTCTTGAAGGGAGTCACACTCAGGTGAACATCGCCAAACATACGCCACTGGGTGTATTCATTATCTTTGGCATTGTCGATCATGCTCAGCGGATTCTCACGCTCTGAGTAGGCACCAAGGGCCTGAGCGTACTTGCCGTTCTCGGCATAGATGGGGAAGTTGGGGTTGAACTCCAGCGCGTGTTCCAACACACCACCAGGAGCATCAGCGCCCCTTGTGCGGTTGATGGTGAAGTTCTCGCCGAGAACCACGTTGCCGTCAAAAAGTTTATAGTCGGCATTGGCACGAGCAGAGAGACGGTTGAAGTAACTGTCCTTGATCGTTCCCTTATTGTCGTAGTAGCCAAAAGAGAAGAACGAGCTTCCCTTCTCAGAACCGTTACTGACGGATACATTATATTGCTGAACGACACCCGTACGTGTAATCTCTTTGAACCAATCGGTGTCACCGGCGCGCACCGTACCGTTCTCATCGAGGAACATGTTCATCGTCATCTTGTTCAGCATAGGATTGCCATTCTTATCGTAACTCCAGTCATAGTTATATCCCAGATTGTTGTTACTGGGATTCAGACCGTCGTTGACGCTTGCCTGCCAGTAGGCGCGACCCCACTCGCTGGCGTTCATGGTTTCAATCTTATTAGTATAGAAAGAGGCAGCAATGCTTCCATCGAAGTTCACCTTCACCTTGCCGTCCTTGCCTTTCTTGGTCGTGATGATAATCACACCATTAGCAGCCCGTGATCCATAGATGCTGGCTGAGGCAGCATCTTTCAGCACCTGGATGCTCTCGATATCGTTACCGTTCAACTCATGCATACCAGCCTTGGTTGGCACACCATCGATGATGTAAAGAGGATCGTTGTCGTTCAGGGTTCCGACACCACGGATGCGGACCGTTGCTGCACCTGAGGGGTTACCGTCGGCAGAGATGTTCATGCCGGGGACGCGTCCCTGAAGAGCCTTCATCGGGTTGTTCTCGTTCTGCTTGGCCATCTCGTCTACGCTGACTGTTGAGATAGCACCCGTCAGGTCGGCCTTGCGCTGGGTGGTATAACC
>CACZTJ010000084.1 GCA_902784065.1 uncultured Prevotellaceae bacterium
CTGGCCTTCCTGCCTGCTATCCAGATTGGCTCTTCCAGTCCGATGGGTTCTATCTCTACGCTCTATACTGACCCGTCAGTAACGACAAAAGCATACTCTATTCCAGTATCAGCCAGTTGGACACTTGATCTCTTTGGCAATATTTTGTCGCAGAAGCGTTCAACACAGATGAAGCTACTGGGCATGAAGGACTACCAGATGGCTGTTCGCGCACAGATTATCAGCGGTATAGCTAACGCATACTATACACTGCTGATGCTCGACAAGCAGCTGGCTATCGTCACCGAGATGGGTGATATGTCTAAGGAGACATGGGAAATGATGCAGCAGCAGTTTACTCTCGGTCGTGTACGCTCTACCAGCGTACAGAGTGCTGAGGCTGCCTATCTGTCTACTCAGGCACAGGCTAACGACTTCCGTCGTCAGATTCGCTCTACAGAGAATGCCCTCTGCCTGCTTATCGGACAGGCTGGTCAGCAGATTTCTCGCTCTACGCTGGAGGCTCAGTCACTGCCGACCGAGTTCTCTACGGGTGTTGGTGTAGCTCTGTTGCAGAACCGTCCTGACGTGCACAATGCTGAGATGCAGTTGGCTGCTTGTTTCCACGATGTACAGACAGCTCGTTCACAGTTCTATCCCAACATCACTGTTGGCGCATCTGCAGCATTTACTAACAGTAATGGTGCGTTGACGCCTGGAAAGTGGCTCACTACCTTGTTTGGTAATCTCACTCAGCCTATTTTCATGCGTGGTGCACTGACTGCTAACTTGAAAGTATCGAAGATTAAGTACGAGCAGGCCTTCAATACTTGGCAGAACAGCATTCTGCAGGCAGGCAATGAGGTGTCTAATGCACTGACTGGATATAAGTACTATGACGATAACTCCAAGTTGGAGAGTCAGCGTGTAGAGATACTTACCAAGAATGTGGAGGATACTCGTGCTCTTTATGAGAGCAAGGGCTCCAGCTATCTGGAGGTACTCACCGCTCAGACCCAGTTGCTCTCTGCCCAGCTATCTAAGGTCACCGACGACTTCTACAAGATGCAGTCAGTCGTAAGTCTCTATACGGCACTTGGTGGAGGTGGAAAGTAAGATGTAAGAAGTTTGATGTAAGAAGTAAGAATTATGGCAAGCGAAATAAGTCCAAAAGCTGAGGTATCGCCAAAGGCGAAAATCGGCGACAACGTAAAGATATTCCCATTCGCCTACATAGAGGACGATGTGGAGATAGGTGATGGCTGCATCATCTTCCCCTTCGTCAGTATCTGTGCTGGTACGCGCATGGGCAAAAGGAATAAGGTGCACCAGGGTGCCGTCATCGGTGCTCTGCCACAGGACTTCGAGTTCCGTGGCGAGAAGTCGGAATGTATCATCGGCGACGGCAATGTCATCCGTGAGAATGTCGTCATCAACCGTGCCACCCATTCATGGAGGGTGCCCACATCTCGCATGATACTAAGGTCGGCAATGGCTGTGTCTTCGGATATGGTACGAAGATTGCCGGCGACTGCATCATCGAAGACCACGCAATTTTCTCTTCCAGCGTCATCGAGAATGCCAAGACGCGTGTGGGAGAGGGTGCAATGATTCAGGCTGGTACGACTTTCTCACAGGATGTTCCTCCCTATATCATTGTTACTAAGAAAGGAACATATGGTGGTGTGAACTTCGCTGTTGGTCGCCAGCACGGTGTTGACGAGAAGGTGCTGAAGCATATTGCCAACGCCTATCGTCTGGTATTCAATGGTAATGGCTCACTCTTCGATGCCATCATCCAGATTGAGGAGCAGGTACCGCCGGGCAAGGAAATTGACCATATCGTGGAATTCTTGAAGACTACCGAGATAGGTATCCTCTCGAAGACGGTTCACTAAGAACGCTTAGTAACTGGCCGTGCAGGGTATGCCGGCAGCTATCACACGGTCGCGAATGGCATCAAGCTGTTCGCGACTGGCTTTTTCCAGCCCCTGGGCAGGCGTCTCACGGTCGATGGTATATACCATGACTTGCTGAGGTTTGATGGCTTTGACTATCTCCAGCCAAGGAGCAATGTATGCCTCGGTCGTGTTATCTACGCTTTCACCTTGATATTCTCCCCTCATGAACATGGTTTGGATAATGATGTGTCCGTTGAAAACCTTCATGTGCTCAATAATCTGCAGGACATCGTAAGTACCGGTGGGACGGTCCACCTTATTTATATAGGTGGGGTCTATGGTATCGAGTTTCAGAATGTTATCATCAACACGCAACAGGGCGTCATGCACTTCCTGGCGGTGTATCATGGTGGAGTTGCTGAGCACACAGACCTTCGCGTTAGGACAATACTGGTCACGCAGACGGATGGTGTCATCGATGATCTCAGCAAAGTGGGGATGACTGGTGGGCTCGCCATTACCGGCAAAGGTCAGCACGTCAGGCAACTGCTTCTCGGCAACCATCTTCTGCAACTGCTCCTCCAATCTCTGGGCTACCAGTTCACGTGAGGGCCTGGGAAGGGTGGGGCGGTGGTCTTTATTAAAACCGCATTCACAATAGATGCAGTCGAAGGTGCATACCTTGCCATCAGCAGGCTGTAGGTTAATACCCAGCGAGATGCCTAACCGACGACTATGAATGGGCCCGAAAATGGGCGATGGATAGATTACTGTACTCATAATGAGCGCAAAATTACTGCGTTTTTGTCTTCTACATAAAAAATCTATCGTCTTTTAACTCCCTTTAACTTCTTTGACTACTTTAACTCCTTAAAAAGTCGTACCTTTGCACGAAATTAGGTGTATTACGTCTAAAAAGATATGAGCAATAAACGTAAGAAGGCCCGCAGCCGCAGAGGTTTGCAGGTTGTTACTTTGTGTATAAGCACTACTATGGTGCTCCTTTTGCTGGGAATGGTGGTATTCTTCGTATTGTCGGCACGTAACCTGTCGGCGCATATGAAGGAGAATCTCACGATGACCATCATGTTGAAAGACTCGGTGACGGTAAACGATGCCCATCTGTTCTGTCGTGACTTGTACCACCGTCCTTACGCTCGTGATATCGATTATATCAGTAAGGAACAGGCACAGCGTGAACAGGTCAAAGAACTTGGTAGCGACCCTTCGGAGTTCCTGGGCTTCAATCCTTTCCCCGCTACGCTAGAGATACGTCTGAAAGCAGACTATGCTTGTCGTGATTCGCTGAAGTGGATTGTCAAGGAACTGAAGAAAGATGACCGTGTCAGTGACCTGGCATATATGGAGGACCTTATGAACAAGGTGAACGTCAATCTCAGTCGTGTGAGTATCGTCCTGCTGGTGCTGGCCATCCTGCTGACTTTTGTGTCGTTCTCGCTAATCAGCAATACAGTACGCCTGAGCGTTTATGCTAACCGCTTCGTCATTCATACCATGAAACTGGTGGGCGCTTCGTGGGGTTTCATTCGTAAACCGTTCCTCCGACAGGCTGTGATGGTAGGTATTATTGCTGCTATCTTTGCTTGCGCCATATTGGGAGCAGGAGTCTACGGCCTTTACCTTACTCAACCTGGAGTCCTTGACATCGTTACCTGGGAGGTCTTGGCACTGACGGGAGCTGCTGTACTTTTGTTCGGAATCATCATTACTGCACTCTGCGCTTGGCTGGCAGTCAACAAATTCTTGCGTATGAAGGCTCAGGAATTGTATAAGATTTAACTCGTCATAACGTGATAACGATATAACGGAATAACGACAATAATATATGGAGAAAAGAGATTTCGCTTTTGATAAAGTCAACTACATCCTGCTGGCTGTTGGAATGGCAGTAGTGGTGCTGGGCTTTCTGCTGATGAGTGGTAGTGGCTCTACAGATACCGCTTATGACCCGGATATTTTCAGCGCACGTCGTATCAAGGTTGCTCCACTGGTGTGCTTGGCAGGTTTTGTGTCAATGATTTATGCGGTAGTACGCCGCCCTAAGGAATAAGGTATGGATTGGTTTGAAGCATTGATATTAGGAATCGTCCAGGGTCTGACAGAATATCTTCCCGTCAGCAGTAGTGGTCACCTGGCTATCGGTCAGGCATTGTTTGGTATGGAGAATGGTGAGGAGAACCTGATGTTCACCGTTGCCGTACACGTCGCTACAGTACTGTCTACACTTGTCATTCTGTGGAGTGAGATAGACTGGATACTGAAAGGACTGTTTAAGTGTGAGCTTAATGCTGAGACAAAATATGTACTGAACATCATTGTGTCGATGATTCCCGTAGGCATTGTAGGTGTGTTCTTTAAAGACCAGGTAGAAGAGATTTTTGGTTCAGGACTATTGGTGGTAGGCTGTTGTCTGCTGGTCACTGCTGCCCTGCTCATCTTCTCTTATTATGCTAAACCGCGCAAGAAGGAACATATCTCTCTGAAAGATGCCTTTATCATCGGATTGGCACAGGCTGTTGCTGTACTGCCGGGTGTGTCCCGCTCGGGCAGCACCATTGCTACGGGTTTGCTGCTGGGCAATAAGAAGGAGTCGCTGGCTCAGTTCTCGTTCCTGATGGTAATACCACCTATCCTCGGTGAGGCATTGCTTGACGTCCTGAAGATGACCAAGGGAGAGAATGTAATGGGTTCTATTGAGACACTGCCCCTTCTCGTTGGTTTTGTTGCCGCCTTCCTGTCAGGTTGCTTGGCATGTAAATGGATGATCAATATCGTCAAGAAGGGTAAACTCATCTACTTTGGTATCTATTGTGCCATCGTGGGTGTCATCACTATCATTACACAGCTAGTATAGCTAGTTTAACAGGAATGACTAGTATCAATAGTAATAGCAGCATAATGAACTTCACTGCAGGCGAATATATCTATATCAACAAACCCTACCGCATGACGTCGTTCGGTGCGTTGGCTTACGTGCGCACACGCGTATCACGTAAGATAGGTGTACGTCGTGTGAAGATTGGCCATGCCGGTACCCTCGATCCGCTGGCTACTGGTGTGCTGATACTCTGTACGGGCAAGAAGACCAAGGAGATTGAAAGTCTGCAACTTCACGACAAGGAGTATACGGCCACTCTGCAACTGGGAGCGACAACGCCCAGCTATGATATGGAGCATGAGGTGGATGCAACCTATCCTACTGCTCATATCACCCGTGAGATGATCGATGGAGTGCTCGCCAATTTTGTTGGCGATATCCCGCAGGTGCCCCCTCAGTATTCTGCATGTAAGATTGGTGGTGACCGTGCCTACGACCTGATGCGTAAGGGCAAGGAGGTGGAATTGGCAGCTAAGACCGTGCACATCGATTCCATCGACGTGATAGATTTCAATCCCTCCACCATGCAGCTGAGCATCCGGGTACAATGTGGTAAAGGCACCTATATCCGTTCGCTGGCTCGTGATATTGGACGTGCCCTGAATAGTGGCGCCTATCTGACAGCACTCTGCCGCACTCGCTTGGGAGGTGTCCGCATAGAGGACTGCATCACTATCGAGGATTTCCCTCAGTGGCTGGAAGAACAAGAAATAGAACTGTCGTAATACTCCAGTCGTAATAACGTAATAACGATATAACGTAATAACGAAATATAACAATGAAGTTATCACAATTCAAATTCAAGTTGCCTGAGGAACAGGTGGCCCTGGAACCTCCCCATCGTGTGTTCGAGAATGAAGATGGTACTGTGGAGAAAGTGTATCATCGCGACGAATGTCGTCTGATGGTGGTACACCGTAAGAGTGAGAAGGTCGACATGTTTGTCAAGGATGCTGACGGTAACGATACCGCAGATTTCCTGACCTTCAAGAATATCATCGACTACTTCGATGAGGGTGATGTCTTTGTATTTAACGATACGAAAGTCTTTCCTGCCCGTCTCTTCGGTACCAAGGAGAAGACTGATGCAAAGATTGAGGTGTTCCTGTTGCGTGAACTCAACGAAGAGTTGCGCCTGTGGGATGTGCTGGTAGAACCTGCCCGTAAGATTCGTATTGGTAACAAGCTTTTCTTCGACGAGGAAGGCCCTATGGTCGCTGAGGTTATCGACAATACCACCAGCCGTGGGCGTACGCTGCGTTTCCTCTACGACTGTCCTCACGATGAGTTTAAGCAGGAACTGTTTGCGCTGGGTTCTGCACCACTGCCACGATATATCGTTGATAAGCGTCCTGCTACGGCCGATGATATGGAGAACTTCCAGACAATCTATGCTAAGCATGAAGGTGCTGTTACGGCTCCTGCCTCTGGTCTGCACTTCAGCCGTGAGTTGATGAAGCGTTTGGAGATTCGTGGTATCAACTTCTCGTATGTCACGGTACACTGTGGACTGGGCTGCTTCGATCCTATCGAGGTGGAAGACCTCACCAAGCATAAGATGAGCTCAGAACAGATGATGGTGACAACAGAGGCTTGTGAGGTGGTCAACAAAGCCAAGGCTGAAGGACGTCATGTCTGTGCGGTAGGCATCAGCACTATGCGTGCTACAGAGACTGCGGTAGGTACCGATGGTATGCTGAAGGAGTTTAATGGTTGGACGAACAAGTTCATCTTCCCACCTTATGACTTCGGACTGGCTGATGCTATGATTACCAATTTCTATCACTCTGAGTCAACGATGGTGATGGCTACAGCAGCCTTTGGTGGCTACGATTTGGTGATGAAAGCCTACGATATGGCTGTGGAGAACGGCTATCAGTTTGGCTGCTATGGTGACGCAATGCTCATCGTTGATGATTGATCATCAGGTATATCTCGGCTTGGGTTCCAACCTTGGCGACAAGGCATGGAACCTGAGCGAGGCTATCCGACTGATTGGTGAACGGGTAGGGCAGGTGCTGCGCCAATCATCGTTCATCGAAACAGAACCATGGGGCTTCCAGTCGGACAACAGCTTCCTCAATGCCGTCATCCTCTGTGAGACAAATAAGACACCACGCGAGGTGCTTTTGCTCACACAACAGATAGAGCGCGACATGGGCCGTCGACAGAAAAGTGTGTCTGTCGGTTATGCCGACAGAATAATAGACATCGATATCCTGCTCTACGATGACCTCACCATTGATGAACCCGATTTAAAGATACCGCATCCGTTGATGCACCAACGTGACTTCGTGATGCGCCCGCTACAAGAAATTTACTAATCTATAAAACAAACAACAAATGAAAAAACTAATCGCAACACTTTTTACCGCTTTCATTGTTGCCAGTGGTTTTGCCGCTGACAAGGTTGGTAACCCCTATGCCAAGTACACGGAGAAGCTGCCCTTCCCGATGCCGGAGGTGACGGCTCCTGTCATCCCTGATAATCAGGTGAACCTTAAGGACTTCGGCGCTGTCGGTGATGGCATCACCCTTAATACCGAGGCCTTCGCTAAAGCCATCGATGCCCTGTCAAAGCAAGGCGGTGGCAAGTTGGTAGTTCCTCAGGGGGTATGGTACACTGGTCCTATCGTGCTGAAGAGCCATATCAACCTGCACCTCAATGCTGGTGCTGTCATCCTCTTTGCTGCCGATGAGACGCTGTATCCGTTGATTGATACCTCTTTCGAGGGACTGGATACCCGTCGTTGCCAGTCACCACTGAGTGCTAATGGTGCCACGGATATTGCTATCACAGGCAAAGGCGTTATCGATGGTAATGGCCAGTATTGGCGTCCTGTAAAGAAAGGAAAAGTGACAGAGAGTCATTGGAAGGAGTTGTTGGCTATCCCTGGCAGTCAGGAGATGAAGCCAGGCTACTGGGTGCCATCAGCAGGTTATGCCAAGGGAGAGCAGGGTGCCAATATGAATGTGCCCAATGCCAAGACCGATGCGGAGTGGAATGCTATCAAGCGTTTCGTTCGTCCGGTGATGGTGTCGCTGGTGAAATGTAAGAACATCCATCTGAAGGGGGTTATTTTCCAGAACTCTCCTGCATGGAATCTTCATCCGCTGATGTGTGAGAATGTCATCATTGAGGATGTGCTGGTGCGCAACCCCAGCTATGCACAGAATGGTGATGCCCTCGACCTGGAGTCATGCAAGAATGCATTGATTATCAATTCTCGCTTTGATGCAGGTGACGATGGCATCTGTATCAAGAGCGGTAAGGATGCTGATGGCCGTCGTCGTGGCATACCCTGTGAGAATGTGGTCGTCAAGGGTTGCACGGTCTTTGCTGGTCATGGCGGTTTCGTGGTTGGCTCAGAGATGAGTGGTGGCGTAAAGAATATACTCGTTGACCAGTGCCAGTTCCTGGGTACCGATGTTGGTTTGCGCTTTAAGTCAACACGTGGCCGTGGAGGTATCGTGGAGAATATCTATATCAAGAATATTTCTATGACGGATATCAAGACCGATGCCATCACCTTTAATATGTATTATGGAGGAAAGTCGGTGGCAGAGATGTTGGCGGATGGTGACAATCCGGACAATGTAACGAAGATGCCTGTGACAGAAGAGACACCTATCTTCCGAAATATCGATATCAAGAATATCGTTTGTAATGGTGCCGGACGTGCTATGGAGTTCAACGGACTACCAGAGATGCCTATCGATGGTATCTCACTGAAAGATATCACCATCCTTGCCAAGAAGGATGCTGTCTTCACGAACTGTCAGAATATCAAGAAGAAAAACGTGATTATCACAATTCAGAAATAAAACAATAAAGCCCCGCCGATTGGCGAGGCTTTATTATTGCTACAACTTTTCGATTACTTACGCAGACCGAGAGCCTTGATAAGTGCACGATAGCGGTTGATGTCCTTGTTGTAGAGGTACTTCAGCAACTTACGACGACGACCTACGAGCTTGGTCAGTGAACGAGCGGTACCGAAGTCCTTGTGGTTCTTCTTCAGGTGCTCGGTGAGGTGCTGAATACGATAGGTGAACAGGGCTACCTGGCTCTCAACAGAACCGTCAGCCTTCTTAGCTTGATCTAAATACATTGTTTTTTGATGATTAAATAATGTTTGCCATAACATCCTTCGGAGGCTAACCGCCTTAATCACAACGATTTTACCTCGTCGAATGCATCGGATTTTCCGAATAGCGGCTGCAAAGGTACGAAAAAAAAGTGAAAAGTGAATAGTGAATAGTGAAAAATTTGCTTCCGTACCCCCATTTTTTACTTTTTTTTTGTAATTTTGCACCCGAAAAATAAAATTACTATATGCAGGATATCAGAAACATTGCGATTATCGCACACGTAGACCACGGCAAAACGACGCTCGTGGACAAGATGATGTTGGCAGGCAATCTGTTCCGTGAGGGACAGAACCTCAGCAATCAGGTATTGGACGCTAACGACTTGGAGCGTGAGCGTGGCATCACTATTCTCTCTAAGAATGTGAGCATCAACTGGAAAGGAACAAAGATTAATATCATAGACACCCCGGGACACTCTGACTTCGGTGGTGAAGTAGAGCGTGTGCTCAATATGGCAGACGGTTGTCTGTTGCTCGTCGACGCCTTCGAGGGTCCGATGCCTCAGACACGCTTCGTCCTGCAGAAAGCCCTGCAGATTGGTCTGAAGCCCATCGTGGTTGTCAACAAGGTCGACAAACCCAACTGTCGTCCTGAAGAGGTCTATGAGATGGTATTCGACCTGATGTTCTCACTGGGCGCTACTGAAGACCAGTTGGACTTCCCCGTAGTCTATGGCTCTGCCAAGAACGGTTGGATGGGTGAGGACTATAACAAACCCACCACAGATATCACCTATCTGTTGGACAAGATTCTGGAGGTTATCCCTGCTCCCACACAGTTGGAGGGCACCCCACAGATGCTGATTACATCGCTCGACTACAGCTCTTATACCGGTCGTATCGCCGTAGGTCGCGTACACCGTGGCACACTGAAAGACGGTCAGCAGGTCACCATCGCTCACCGTGACGGTTCGATGGAGAAGACCAAGATCAAGGAGTTGCACACTTTTGACGGCATGGGTCATAGCCGCATCGATCAGGTGGAATGTGGTGATATCTGTGCTGTCATCGGTCTGGAGAAGTTTGAGATTGGTGACACCATCTGCGATATCGAGAATCCAGAGGCCTTGCCACCTATCGCCATCGACGAGCCGACCATGTCGATGCTCTTCATGATCAACGACTCGCCCTTCTTCGG
>CACZTJ010000085.1 GCA_902784065.1 uncultured Prevotellaceae bacterium
TTCTCGGTCGGGGTACTATTTCCCCTAGATATCTTTTTTATGTTGTTCGACAAAAAGTGTTTACAATATTGTAACTCGTAAAAACCGGCTATTAAGGAGAAAAATTGCTAGCATTAATCCTAGCAAAATTTATCCTTAATGCTAGCAATATTTTCTATTAATGCCCGTAATTATAGGGGTATTTGGGTGGTGCGAATCTCTTTTACAGAGAAACGTAATATCGTGGGCGGGGAGACGTAATTTCGAAGGCTGTGAGATTACGTCTCATGATTTGAGGGGGTATGCATTGGATGAAGGGGTGGTTGGAGGCGAACTGTGACAATTGTGACAGTTTTAAACTCACCACATTTCCACTTAGAATTATATCTATATATCTATATAATATAATATATAATAATATAATGTTAATAAGTGAGTGTTGGTAAATAAGAAACTGTCACAACTGTCACAACTTTCTCAGCAGACGGGTTGGCGGTGTGGAAAATTCTTCGTATCTTTGCACCTGGTTAAAAATAACAATGCGAATGAAATCGAATGAAATAACTCCTGCCCAGATGCATGAGCTGCTTAAACGCAACGTGTTCAGCGACATAGATCTGGAGCGCATTGCCTCGATGGATGCCGACCAGCGGCGTGAGTTGAAGGTCTCGCAGATCGACAAGATGCTTGGCAAGGCCAGTGCCGATGCTTTGGGCTGGTATATCAGCAGGTTCGTGGATGATGACAACCAGCGACGAGCGGAAAATCCGCTATACGATGAGGAGGACACACCCCTTGTGGCCTGGTATCTCGAAGTGCTTGAGTTGAGCTACAATCTCTACTTCCACGAAGTGTTCTGCCTTGATCTGCTGGCACCTGGGCTTGAAATGGATACTGTCGACCAACGGCAGCAGTTTACCATCGACAACCAGCAGCTGATGGATTGGCTTCGACAAACGCCTTATCGCCGTGTGTCTGCCATGGTGGCTAGAATCATAATGCTGGTGGAGTATGATAAGGTGGTAGGCCATAACGATGCCGTTCAGGATTACTATGCCGAGCACTGCTCCACTGGTGAATTTGACCCGCAGGATGAAAACAAGGCCGATACGTTTACCAACAATGCCATTGATGCTCTTACTGAGATGAAGCACCATGCAGAGCAAGGGCGCCAGTTAGGTCTGAGCGATGAGCAGATACGGGTGGTGGATATGCTGTGGAGCTGGGTGCCCCACGACTATCCTGAGGCTTATGTGGAAACCGCTAAGGAGGTGATAGAGGTTGTAGATCGGGCATTGCCTGCCAAGACAGTGATCCGCAGTCGCAAAGGCTTCCGTATGTTCTACGACCAGCTGATCCCTCAGTTGATGCAGGTGATAGAGAAACATGATGTGCCCGTTGACTTTACCGACCGTTATAACCTGACGGTGGGGTATATGTACGACTGGCTATTTGCTAAATATTTAGGAGGTATAGTGCTGGATGAATGATTCGTATATGGGCGGATTTAGTAATCCGTTGTCTCGTGGCAGCAGTTTAAGCCGTGAACGCCTGCTTGTGGATGCCGACCGATTGTTTTCTATCGACTGGCTGATTAAGCGACTACTCATTGAGCTTCAAGGCTCGTTGACCCCTGAGGCCATCGCGCAGCATCATAAGCTCTTCAGCAACCTCCGTCAGCAGCCTGATATGTGGTTTGCCTGGCAGATGCTCAGGACTCATCATGCCTCGCTAGCCAAGGTTGAAGAGTTCAGGCAGATGTTTCCGGAGGGGCGTCGACTCATCGAGGCACTCAATGAGGAGCGCGAGGACACCATCAAGAAGTTTATGAGGTTTGTGGCCTCCAAGCGTTGGGATTCGTTGCGCGATGACGATCGCTCATGGCGCGAGTATGCCCGTCTGCTCTATCCGATGAAGGATAAGAATGCGCTGATAGAGCAGGAGTTCTTTCTGCTGGTTGACTATATCTGTGTGCTGACCGATGGTCTTTGTGGCCGATGGAATCAGCTGACTCCAGCCAGTGAAGCGGAGCAATCAGACGCTCTGACCTCTGCGCCCGACTTGGACGCTGTGCAGCCAAGGGCAGAATTCAAGGCGATGCTCAAAGGCTCGTGGTTTGATAAGTATTGTAGCAACAAAGTGAAGTATGACACGAACTGGCGCGAGAAGTTTGTAGAGGCTTTGTTCAAGTCACCCTATGCACAGGCTATCATCGAGAGCTGGGCTGATCGCAGTCTGGTGGATATGTTTGGTATCATTGGCATCTTGAAAGACGATGGAGTGATGAGAGAAGGTGTTTCCGACTTGGCTTTGGCCAGATCAGTATTGGCCTGCACCACCATTCAGAAGAAAGACAAGACCATCTCCAAATATATAGGCGATGCCAAGAAGCATCCGTGCTATTATTGGGTGAGGGAGTATTTGGCAGGTCAAGCAGTAGAGTAGGTCGTTCGATTTAGATTCTACTGATATTCGATTAGCGTTCGATTGATGGAAAAAGTCAATCGAACGTATTTTTTTGCACCACATGATGTTAATTTTCGCAGTTGTAACTATCTGATAATCAGCGCATAAATTATTTGCTTAAAAATTTCTGTGCTTTTTTTGAAGAATTATTTGGAGGCTATCAATGGATTACTACTTTTGCCCCGTCTTAATTTTTAAACAATTACAACTATGGTCAATTTAATCATTATCGAAGGCGGACACAAGGTAGTCTGCAAAGTATTAAACCGCGAGATTTTTCTCGCAAAGCGTAACTCAGTTTCTAACCTCTTAAATGTAAAAGCTGCACGTGAAGGTGATGCCGAGGCCAAAAGCCGTTTGGTTCAGATGGCCTACAACGACATGATGCCAGACGGTAAAGTAGCAGGATGCTGTCATCCCAGTGACTGCTTCTTCCACGACATCGATTGCTATGATCCTGCTCAGGCAGAGACGGCGAAGGAAAAGATTCTCTCGTTGAAGTCTGAGATCAGCCTGCTGATGCTTGAACGTTCTGCCGGTGGCGGCTGGCACTTGGTTTGCCGTCGAGAGCTTGGCAAGACCATTCTCGAAAACCAGGTTCGCATAGCCAAGATTCTCCAGATGGAGATGGACACCAACTGTCACGATTTGGGTCGCGTGGTATATTCCACCACTGGTAGTCCTGACGATCTGGTTTATCTGGATGATGCCATCTTCGAAAGCACGCTCAGCGTAGAAGAGAGTGAGCAAGAGTATCAGTTATTAAAGGAACGCGCGCGTAAGGGCCTTGAAGAGGTAGGTAAGGGTGCTAAGAGCGACAACAAGCACTACCGCCCTTGGGAGGATGAGGCCAAGGCAGTGAAAAGCGATGTAGTGGAAAGTGAGGCCCCTCAGACCTCCTTCCCTGATAACTATCACGGCCATCCCTTCTCAGAGATTATCAGCAAGTATTGGGAGCTGAATAATCATGGCTATGAGCCAACCATCGGCGATCGAGACACCAAGACCTACCAGCTGGCCCGTGACCTTCAGCACATCTGCGGGCGCAACTTCAACTGGCTGGATCAGGTGATTCCCTGCTACGATGGATTCCCTGTGGAAGAGAAGCGAGCCAAGATCCGCAGTGCCTTGCAGAGTGCTTACGAAGGTATGCCTAAGTCGATGCAGGATGTGCTGGATGCTTTGGAGAAGCCTGCTGAGGAGTCGGCTGAGCCTGCGTTAGAGTCCTCTGGCTTCTATTTCAACGCTGTTAATCCCCCAGCATTCCCAAGCGATCGCAAGCTGCCTAAGCTGCTCCGACTGCTTACCTCTCGCACCCCTGGCATCTATAAGGCCGCTGTGGCTGATGCAGTATTCCCCTCATTGGGTACTCATCTTTATGACACCTGGTTCAAATACACCGATAATGTAAAGCACGAGGCAACGCTGATGAATTGCCTGGTAGCAGAATCGGGAACAGGTAAGGGTTGCATTGATGAGCCTATCAACCACATTATGGCTGATATCCGCGAGCGAGATGCCGTCAACGAGAGGCGTGAGGATGAGTACAAGCAGGAGTGTAACTCGAAGGGCGCCAATAAGGACAAGCCTAGCCGACCTGAGGGGCTGATTATTCAGGAGATTCACGGCGACATGACCAATGCGGCACTCGTAACCCGACTGGATGAGGCTGAAGGACATTTCCTTTATGTGAAGGTGAATGAGATTCAGATGTTCGATGCCTTGAAGGGTAATGGCAAGGCTGGTCACCAGTACATGCTGATGTGCCTGTCGTTCGATCCTGGCAACCGTTACGGCCAGACACGTGTTGGTACTCAGTCGGTATCCAAGACCGTTTGTGTGCGCCTGAATTGGAATGCATCCACCACGCCCCATAAGGCAAGGCAGTATTTTAAGTCGGTGGTAGAGGATGGCCCTGTGCAGCGCATCAACTTCATTACGATTCCTGAGCGTGAGATCGGTGCTGAGCAGTTGGCCTTTGGCGAGTATGATGCCAACTTCGATGAAGAGCTGAAGCCGTATATTGCCAACCTCTGTGCCTCGCGAGGTACGATCGACTGTACTGAGGCTATCAAGCTAATCAAGAAACTCACCAAGGAGTGTAAGGATATAGCTGTGCTGTCGCAGAGTAAGGTGTTCGACCAGTTATCTCATCGTGCGCTTGTGATAGCCTATCTGAAGGCTTGTGTGCTCTATGTGGCTAATGGCTGTAAGTGGGAGAAGAATATCGAGACCTTTGTGAGCTGGTCGCTGCGTAACGATCTCTGGTGTAAGATTCATCTCTTCGGTTATATGCTGGAACAGGGGGCTGATAAGTTTGCCAATCCTTCTCGCGGACCTAAGAACCAGCTGTTCATGCTGCCCAATGTCTATACCCTCAACGATCTGAGGAACGTTCGTTTGAAGTGCGGTATGAAAGAAGAGGGTGCCGACGTTCAAAACCGACAATGGTTGTCGCGCGGATTTGTGACAGTTGTGACAGATAAAAAGGACACCTTCAAAAAGCTCAAGTACCTCTCTGCCTAAACCTCTAATCATGACAAAGCCCCAACTTATGGGGCTTTGTTATTTGAGGGGGAGTTCGAGCACGAAGCGGCTACCGCTGGTGTATTGGGAATCAAGGGTGAGCGTGCCTCCCATCAGTTCTACCACACGGCGGCAAAGGAAAAGTCCGAGGCCAAGACCTTCAGTGAACATATCGATCTTTGTGAACTTGTCGAATATGAAGTCGGCTTTGTCTGCAGGGATACCAGGACCTGTATCCTCGATGGTGAAGCGTACATGGGCATCATCGGCATCGATACGCATGGTGACGCTGCCCTCAGTCGTGAAATGGAGGGCATTGAAGAGCAATTCTGTGAGAGCGATGAGCAGATGGTGGGCGTTGGTCTTGACGGTAAAATCATCAGGCAGACGGCTCTCCATACGCATCTCAGCTGTATGTGCAATGATGCCGCTTGCATTCTCATAGGCCTCATGGGCCAACTTGTTGCAGCAGACGGTATCGTTGGTGCTGATAGACTGGTGGCTTTCGATGAGTGATGCAATGAGCAGCTTGCTTACCATATAGTCGAGGGCGTTGGTCTGTACGTACATCGTCTCGACTATCTGCTGTTTCTCGTCATCGGGGATCGACTCGCAATCGTCGCGCAGCACTTGTGAGAAGCCGTGAACGATATTCAGGGGCGTTCGTATCTGGTGCGACATGTCCTGCATGAACTGCGTCTTCTGTTCACTGGCCTGACGTGCCAACTGGGTAGCCTGCTCCAGTTCCGAAGTGCGCTGTTCGGCTTCCTGTTTCGTCTGTTCGGCATCGTGGATATGCTTACTGATGCTTCGCCTCATCAGGCAGAAGGTGTTCTGTAACTGTCCGATCAGGTCAGTACGCTCACTGAGTGGCAAGGGCTTTTCATAGTCTCCGTGTCCGATCTGCCGCAACTCTGCAGCCAGCAGGCCCAACGGCTGTATGAAGTGCTTCACAATGCGGTGACATCCCAGAACCAACAACAACAGACCTATCACAAGCATAGGCAGCAGGATGTAGTTCAGGCTGTTGTAGCCGCGGAGCAGTTCGTTTGTTGGGCAGACAAGCGCGATGCTCCATTCGGTGCCTTCGAGCGGGTGGTAGAGCACGATATATGTCTTGCCGTCGAGTTCCACTTCCATGTGTCCTGTCCGTCCGTTGGTCATCTCATATCCTAATGCTACCACGTCGGTATGCACTCTAGGATCCATACCCGTGAAGATGGTCTGCTTGTGCAGCTTCGTGGTGTCGGGGTGTACGAAATAGTGACCATCGGCTCCCAGCATCATGAAATAAGAGTTTTCGTATGGATGCTCGGCGTTAACGGTCTCTGTGAGACGCTTTAGCGACAAGTCTGTGGAGATGACACCTGCAAACTTCTCATTCTTGTCGTAGAGGGGGACGCAGTAGGATGCGATCAAATCAGGATTTGACAATGTCCCTTCATTGAAGTCGTCGAAGGGATCTACCCAGCAGGCAGCTCTTTTTTGGCGCGGTGTTTTATACCACACCTTATCATAATAGTTGTAGTTACCTTCACGCACAGTCACCACTGAGTCTTTCTGACTATCTGAAGGATTGCCTATGCGAACGGAATATGCTGAGAAGCCGTATTCATCTTCAGGAAAGACGTTAGGCTCCATCGTGATCGAGCAGCCGTTAGTATTGGGATGGTTGGCGACGATGCGATGGGAATATTTCAGCAGGGAGTCTTTATCATGGTGAAGGTTGACGAGCCAGATGATGTTACGTGTAGCCGTTTCTATCTCTACCATAAACCCTTTGACACGCAGTGACGTATTATCCAGCACGTGTGACGCCTCGTCGATGGCTTCGTCACGAATGATGTTACGCGATTTCCAATAGAGGAATCCGAGCGACAGCGTGAACACAAGCACCACGATGACGAGGATGTCAAGACTCAACATCATTGCCAGCGACTTGCGTATATGTTTTCTCATCTCTATCATGAGCGCTCCTCCTTCTTCTTCTTCCTTTCGGCGATATCTAGCAGGTTGCCCAGCAACTCGGTTGTTGTCTCAGTGTGCGTACCTATCTTTTCTGCCATGTGTCGGCACTCGTCGGCATCCATATCGGCAATATGCTGACGGAACTCGTCAACGGTGGCATGAATGGCCTTTACCGATTGTTCCATGCGGTCGCTCATGTTGATGATGACGGCATCCTTCATACGGTCGGCCTCACGCGCCTGTTCGTATGCCAGTTTCAGGTCATCGTTACGCTGGCGCAGCACATCAGTGAGATGGGTGAGATGGGTGAGATGCTGGCTGATGCTCAGCTGCATCTCGCGGAAGGTGTTCTGCACGTAACCCACCTCGTCGGTGCGACGACTCTCCTTAACCGGCTCATCCAATTGACCTTCTGCCATCCGGTGGGCTGTATCTATCAGATGCTGTAACGGCTTTAGCTTGAGATGGCTGATAAAGAAACAGAACAGACCAAGCAGTAACAAGCCGATGAGGCTGATGAAGATTGTCAATCTCAAGAGTGAGTTATAGGAACTGAAGATGTC
>CACZTJ010000086.1 GCA_902784065.1 uncultured Prevotellaceae bacterium
GTACAACAAGAGCGTTGTATCAGTGATTCCTAAAGCTGAGGCCTAAGGTCAAATTAAAAAAACACTTATTCCAAACAAACAACAGAGTCCTTCTCTCCTTCGGAGAGAGGGATTTCTGCTTTTTTATGCCCAATTCTTTTGTAGTTTGAACGATATTTTGTACTTTTGCACCTTAGAAATTGAATTCAAATAAAAAAATACGTATTTAACATGTTAACACTCAAACTTATTAATGAGGAAACCGAACGCGTCATTCGTGGTTTGGAGAAGAAGCATTTCCCCAATGCCAAGGAAGCAATCGACGAAGTATTGGCTGTAGATAAGAAGCGCCGCGAGGCTCAGCAGGAACTCGACAAATGTCTGAACGAGCAGAAACAGCTGTCAGGTCAGATTGGCCGACTGATGAAGGAAGGCAAGAAAGACGAGGCCGAGCAGGTAAAGGCTCAGGTGGCTGATCTCAAGGAGAAGTCAAAGCAGATGGATGAGACAATGGCCAAGGCACAAGAGGAGATGACTCAGATGCTCTGCCAGATTCCTAACATCCCTTACGACGAGGTGCCCGAGGGTAAGGCTGCTGAAGACAACCATGTGGTGAAGTCAAACCTGAAGGAATGCACAGATAGTGATACCGTAGGCAACTGGGACGTGAATCCTAAGTTGGGTATTGAGAATCCCCTGCCCCACTGGGAGCTCGCCAAGAAATATAATCTCATCGATTTCGATCTGGGCGTAAAGATCACAGGTGCCGGATTCCCCGTATATATCGGAAAGGGAGCCCGTCTGCAGCGCGCCCTCATCAACTTCTTCCTCGACGAGGCCCGCAAGAGCGGTTACACAGAGATCATGCCGCCAACAGTGGTGAATGCTGCTTCTGGTTACGGCACAGGTCAGCTGCCCGATAAGGAAGGTCAGATGTACCACTGCGAGGTAGATGATTTCTATCTCATTCCTACAGCAGAGGTGCCCGTTACGAATATCTATCGCGATGTGATCCTCGATGAGAAAGATCTGCCCATCAAGAACTGCGCCTACACAGAGTGCTTCCGTCGTGAAGCAGGCTCTTATGGAAAAGATGTACGTGGTTTGAACCGTCTGCATGAGTTCTCTAAGATCGAGATCGTCCGCATCGATAAGCCCGAGCACTCAAAGGAGAGTCACAAGGAGATGCTGGCACATGTAGAGGGACTGTTGAAGAAACTCGAGCTGCCTTATCGCATCCTGCTGCTCTGTGGTGGTGACCAGAGCTTCACCAGTTCTATCTGTTACGATTTCGAGGTCTATTCTGAGGCTCAGGGTCGTTGGCTCGAGGTTTCTTCTGTCTCTAACTTCGACACCTATCAGGCTAACCGTCTGAAGTGCCGTTATCGCAATGCTGCCACCAAGAAGACAGAACTCTGTCACACGCTGAACGGTTCTGCTTTGGCGCTGCCCCGTATCGTAGCAGCCTTGTTGGAAAACAACCAGACGGCTGAAGGCATCAAGATTCCTGCTGCCCTCGTGCCCTATTGTGGTTTTGATATCATTGACTAAACAACGCTAAACAAATATTATGAACAAAATCGTAAGAAAAGAGCAGTTCTCTGAGAAGGTATTCCTTTTTGAGATCGAGGCTCCGCTGATTGCCAAGAGCCGCAAGGCTGGCAACTTTGTTATCGTACGTGTTGGCAAGAAGGGTGAGCGTATGCCACTGACCATTGCTGCTGCCGACATCGAGAAAGGCACTATCACACTGGTTGTCCAGAAGGTAGGTCTGTCATCTATGAAGCTCTGTGAGCTGAATGTTGGTGATTACGTAACCGACGTAGTAGGTCCTCTGGGTAATCCCACGAAGATCGAGAATTACGGCACCGTTGTCTGTGCTGGTGGTGGTCTGGGTGTTGCCCCGATGCTGCCTATCATTCAGGCACTGAAAGCTGCCGGCAACCGCATCCTCAGCGTGATGGCTGGTCGTTCTAAAGACCTGATTATCCTTGAGGATAAGGTACGTGAAAGCTCCGACGAGGTGATCATCATGACCGACGATGGCTCCTATGGTGAGAAGGGTGTGGTGACTGTTGGTATCGAGAAGTTTATCGAGCAGGAGCACGTTGACAAGGTGTTCGCCATTGGTCCTCCAATCATGATGAAGTTCTCAAACCTCACTGCTCAGAAGCATAATATCCCTTGTGAAGTCAGCCTGAACACCATCATGGTTGATGGTACAGGTATGTGTGGTGCCTGCCGACTCACGATTGGCGGCAAGACTAAGTTCGTCTGCATCGATGGTCCTGAGTTTGATGGTGCCCTCGTTGATTGGGATGAGATGTTCAAGCGCATGGGAACCTTCAAGCGTGCCGAGCAGGAAGAGGTAGAGCACTATCAGGAGCATCTCGACTCTATCAGTGACGATGCTTCCGTAAAGGCCACAAAGGCTACTGATGTTGTGATGGATGCCGATCCTACAAATGATAGTATCGAGGTGCTGACCGATCGCAATGCCCCTTGGCGTAAGGAGCTGCAGCAGAGCATGAAGCCGAAGGAGCGCACGCAGATCGAGCGTGTCATCATGCCTGAGCTCGATCCCGTCTATCGTGCTACCACCCGTACTGAGGAGGTGAACATCGGTCTGACCAAGGAGATGGCAATGACAGAGGCCAAGCGTTGTCTCGACTGCGCAAAGCCAAGCTGTGTAGAAGGCTGTCCTGTGAATATCAATATCCCCTCATTCATCAAGAATATCGAGCGTGGTCAGTTCCTGGCTGCTGCTAAGGTACTGAAGAACACCTCTGCCCTCCCCGCTGTCTGCGGTCGTGTTTGTCCTCAGGAGAAGCAGTGCGAGAGCAAGTGTATCCACCTGAAGATGAACGAGCCCGCTGTGGCTATCGGTTATCTGGAGCGTTTCGCTGCCGACTTCGAGCGTGAGAGCGGTAATATCTCTCTGCCTGAGATCGCACCTGCTAACGGCATCAAGATTGCTGTTGTTGGTTCAGGTCCTGCTGGACTCTCGTTCGCTGGTGATATGGTGAAGAAGGGTTACGATGTATATGTGTTCGAGGCACTGCACGAGATCGGTGGTGTGCTGAAATACGGTATCCCCGAGTTCCGTCTGCCTAACAAGATCGTCGATGTGGAGATCGAGAACCTCGCCAAGATGGGTGTTCACTTCCAGACTGACGTCATCGTTGGTAAGACCATCAGCGTAGAACAGTTGGAGGCTCAGGGCTTCAAGGGCATCTTCGTAGGCTCTGGTGCTGGTCTGCCTAACTTCATGAATATCCCGGGTGAGAACTCTATCAACATCATGTCAAGTAACGAATATCTGACACGTGTGAACCTGATGGATGCCGCTAACCCAACGACCGATACCCCGTTGAACCCCGCTAAGAGCGTACTCGTGGTCGGTGGTGGTAATACCGCTATGGACTCTTGTCGTACCGCCAAGCGTCTGGGTGCTGAGGTCACACTCGTTTATCGTCGTTCAGAGGTAGAGATGCCCGCTCGTCTGGAGGAGGTGAAGCACGCTAAGGAGGAAGGTATCAACTTCCTGACACTCCACAATCCCATCGAGTATATCGCCGATGAGCAAGGTGCTGTCAAGCAAGCCATCCTGCAGGTGATGGAGCTGGGCGAGCCCGATGCTTCAGGTCGCCGCTCTCCTGTACCCGTTGAGGGTAAGACCGTTACGTTGGATGTCGATCAGGTGATCGTGGCTGTTGGTGTATCTCCCAACCCATTGGTACCGAAGTCTATCCCAGGTCTTGAGCTTGGTCGCAAGAACACCATTGCCGTATCTGAGGAGATGCAGTCTTCTCGCAAGGAGATCTTCGCTGGTGGTGATATTGTGCGTGGTGGTGCTACCGTGATTCTCGCCATGGGCGATGGTCGTCGTGCTGCCCTGAACATGGACAAGCATCTGCGTGGATAATAATCAATCGATTGAGTGCCGTCGCCTTGAACACCGTTTGAAAGAGCGGTTCGTCAAGGCGATGGCTGCTTATCATCTGATAGAAGATGATGACAAGATACTCGTGGGACTCTCTGGCGGAAAGGACTCTCTCCTGCTGACAGAACTGCTGGCGAAGCGCGCCAGGATTCAGCACCCGCGATTCACAGTCGAGGCGATTCATGTGCGGATGGAGAATATCCATTACGAGACGGACACCAGTTATCTGCAGCAGTTCTGCGACAATCTGGGTGTAAAGCTACACGTTCGCACCACGAGCTTCGATGTCATCTCGACCGAAGTTGAGAAATCCCCTTCTGTCATCTCGACCGAGCAAAGCGAGCGGAGAGATCTCTCGACTACGCTCGAGATGACAGGGAAGAACAAAAGGCGACAGAAACAGCCCTGTTTCCTCTGCTCTTGGAATCGCCGTAAGCAACTCTTCAACCTCGCCCAGGAACTGGGCTGCAACAAGATCGCCTTAGGGCATCATCAAGACGACATCATCCACACGGCGCTGATGAACCTCACCTTTCAGGCCCACTTCTCTACGATGCCCGTCAGACTCAGGATGCGCAAGATGCCTCTCACGATCATCCGTCCGCTCTGTCTGATACCCGAGAGCGACATCAAGACCTACGCAGAGATGCAGGGTTACGAGAAGCAACAGAAACTTTGTCCTTACGAGACAGGCTCCCATCGTACCGACATCAAAGAGATCTACGAGCGCATGGAGGCGCTGAATCCCGAAGTGCGTTATAACATCTGGCGAGCCCTTGAGACCGAGAACAAACTGATTGAAGAATCATAAGATGATGTATAGAAAGATTGTCATACTGGCCCTTGCCCTCTTGCTGCCACTCTCCATGAGTGCGCAGAAGCGTAAGAAGCGTGCGGTGAAGAAGCCTGTGGTAGAAACGCCGCAGGAAGATCCCCGCATCACCAGCATGCGCGAGATGACACAACAGATCATCATCATCGACAGTATCGTAGCCGACAAAGACCAGCTGCTCTCACAACTGCGCTTCTCCGACGAGACAGGTCGCATTCTCAGCAGCAGCGAGTTCTTCGGAAAAGGCGACAGCACCACTGTGTTTGTCAACGAGATGGGCAACAAAGCCTATTTCAGTCAGCCCGACGACAGTCTGCACCAACAGCTTTGCACCAGCGATCTGCTCGGTGGCGAATGGAGCAAGCCCCAATTACTCAAAGGCATCAGCGAAGGCATCGCCGAAGCCGCCTATCCCTTTATGCTGGCCGATGGTCTCACCTTCTATTTTGCAGGCAAGGGTGAAGAGAGCATCGGGGGCTACGACATCTTCATGACCCGCTACGACGCACGTAGCAATAGTTTTCTGAAACCCGAGAATATCGGTATGCCGTTCAACTCTGAGGCCAACGACTACCTGTTTGCGATCGACGAATATGCCCGTATCGGCTACTTCGTCAGCGATCGTCGTCAGCCTGAGGGTAAGGCTTGCCTTTATATCTTCATCCCCAAGGCCAGCCGAAAGACTTACGATCCCATCGTCTATACCCAAGCCGAGATCCGTAACTTTGCCGATATCAGCAGCATCGCCGACACCTGGGGCAACGGAGAGGAGCGCCAAGAGGCCCTCGCCCGTTATCACGCCATCACGATCAACAATATGAGCGCCACGAATGCCAGTTCGCTGCGAGAAAATACCACTTTGGCCAGTCTCGAGCTCGTCATCAACGATGCCCTCACCTACTCCAGCGCCAAAGACTTCCGTTCACCCGAGGCTGCAAAGCTCTACCAGCAGCTCATCGAGGCTCGCCAACAGCTGTGCACCATCAGCGATCAGCTTCATAAGTCGCGCAACTTCTATCCCAAGGCCACCAGCGCAGAGAAGCAGACGCTCGACCGAGAGATCCTTCAGGCAGAGACCGACCAGATGCAGCTCTACAGCCAGATACAGGCCCTTGAGAAAGAGACCCGAAATGCAGAAATCAAAATCATCAAATAAAAACATAAGTCTATGAGTAAGAAACATTTTCCTGAATCAGAACTGATTATCAATGCCGACGGCTCATGCTTCCACCTTCATCTGAAGCCCGAACAGCTGGCCGACAAGGTGATTCTTGTGGGCGATCCTGCCCGAGTAGATACCGTTGCAGCTCATTTCGACACGAAAGAGTGCGAGGTCAGCAGCCGTGAGTTCCACACCATCACCGGTACGTATAAAGGCAAGCGCATCACCTGTCAGAGTCATGGTATCGGTTGCGACAACATTGATATCGTCGTCAACGAGCTCGACACCTTGGCCAATATCGACTATAAAACCCGTGAGGAGCGCGACGAGCATCGCTCACTGACGATGGTTCGCATCGGCACCTGTGGCGGTCTGCAGCCCTTCACACCTACGGGTTGTTTCGTGGCTTCCGTCAAGAGCATCGGCTTCGACGGTCTGCTCAACTATTATGCAGGACGTAATGTGGTGTGCGATATCGAGATGGAAAAAGCCTTTAAGGAGCACATGCAGTGGGATCCCATCAAGGGCGCACCCTATGTGTCGATTGCCGACGAAGAGCTCATCAATCAGATAGCTGCCGACGATATGGTTCGCGGCTACACCATCTCCTGCGGCGGATTCTACGGTCCTCAGGGTCGTGTGCTTCGTGCCGACATCGCCGATCCCCAGCAGAATCAGAAGATCGAGGCCTTCGAGTACGAGGGCATGAAGATCTGTAACTTCGAGATGGAGTCATCAGCCGTAGCTGGTCTCGCCTCACTGCTCGGTCATCGCGCCATGACCTGTTGTATGGTGATCGCCAACCGCTACACCACAGAGATGAACACCGAATATAAGAACTCCATTGACACCCTCATCGAAAAAGTACTCGACAGAATATGAATACTACAAGTCTCGTCTTCGCCACCATCTTCCTCGTCTTTGCCGTTATCTTTCTGATGGGTAAGGGCGACAAACTCATTGCGGGCTATAACACCGCCAGTGAAGAAGAAAAGCAGAAAATCGATATCAAGCGTCTGCGCATCCTGATGGCGATCCTCTCTATGATAACAGCAGGCTATATCTGTACCCTGCCTTACTTGGATAAGGACCCCAAAAATCAGATGTGGGGATTATTCGCTTTCTTATTGGTAACCCTATTATTCATCATCCTCGCCAATACCTGGGCAAAGAAGAAGAAATGACCATCTGTGCTTTGGCAACAGCTCCCGGTGGAGCACTCGGAATCATCAGAATCTCAGGCCCTCAGTCGCTTGAGATTCTTTCCCGTATCTTCTCCAAAGACCTCTCCGTTGCCAAGCCCAATACCATTCACTACGGTCATATCAAGGATGGTGCAGAGATCATCGACGAGGTGATGGTCTCCCTCTTCCGAGCGCCTCACTCCTATACAGGCGAAGACAGCGCAGAGATTTCTTGTCACGGGTCACGCTATATACTAAATAAGGTATTGGAGCTCCTGATTCAGAACGGTTGCCGAATGGCATCACAAGCCGAAGCCGTAGCCGATCTGATCGCATCTTCCAACAAAGCCACCCATCAGATGGCCATGAGTCAGCTGCGCGGACACTTCTCTTCCCAACTGGCACAGCTGCGTGAACAGCTTCTTAAGCTCACCTCCCTCTTAGAGCTCGAACTCGACTTCTCCGACCACGAGGATCTTGAGTTTGCCGACCGCAGCGAACTCTTAGAGCTCACCAAAACTATTGACACACATATCCAGCGACTGGCCCATAGCTTTGAGATGGGACAAGCCCTGAAGCAAGGCATCCCCGTTGCCATCGTCGGCAAGACCAATGTGGGTAAATCCACCCTGTTGAATGCCCTCTTGAAAGACGATCGGGCCATCGTGTCCGACATCCATGGTACCACTCGCGATACCATTGAAGACACCATCGACATCAATGGCATCACCTTCCGTTTTATCGATACCGCAGGCATCCGTCAGACCACCGACGAGGTAGAGCAGATCGGTATCAACCGCACTTATGCCGCCATCGACAAAGCCCGCATCGTGCTTTGGCTCATTGATGCAGAACCATCTCAGGAAGAATTAAACAAAATAAACTTATCTGCTGAAAACAAGCAACTTATCATTGTAAGAAACAAAATCGACAAAGCAGAAAATAAACCTTTTACATTAGTTAAAATTCCTTTAATCGAGATTTCTGCCAAGTTTGGTCAAGGTCTTGACGCACTGGAGTCAGCCATCTATCAAGCTGCCTGCTCAGCTTGGTCGTTTGGCTCATCAGAGAGCATTCCCATGCTGCAATCGGGCGATGTGATCGTCAATAATGCCCGTCATTACGATGCCCTCACCCGTGCTCACGACCACATCCAGCGCGTCATCGACGGACTCCAGATGCAACTTAGCGGAGACCTCCTCAGTGAAGATCTCCGCCAAGCCTTAGACACCCTCTCCGAAATCACCGGTGGTCAGATCACTCCCAATGAAGTTTTAGGAAATATCTTTAAAAACTTCTGCGTGGGAAAGTGAAAATCACTCCAGATATTTCTTCCTTCCCAGCAAACATTCTGTCGGTTTGATGATGACTCTGCGATAAGCGGGCAAGGCGTACTTGCTTTGGTCGTGTACCTCGCAGATGATATGAATCTCGTCGTTCTCAAAGGTGGCTGGCATGTCCACTTTAACTGTCGAAGAAGTGGCATTGCTGACAGTTGCCTTTGCCTGACTGATGCCATCCTGTTGCCACCATTTGAAGGTGAGCTCATCACCATCGGGGTCGAATGACGCAGAAGCGTCGAGACTGACGGTCTGCCCCGCCTTTGCCATGATGACGATAGCATCAGTCCCCTTCTCACCGTTGACGACAGCTACCGGATTGCGGTTACCCTGTCCCTTCTCAGCCCATTCGATGCGGGCGATGAAGTCGTTAAGCTGGGAGGGATAAAACTGTCGGTAATACGTTTCCGAGATGCTTTTTACTGGTTCCTGCCAACTGGTCCATGCGCAGGTTGTCGAGTCCTTGGTCATTGTCCAAATATGATAACCGCCCCAACCCACCTGCATCGGTTCTTCAGGATTGTGCAGACCATTGGGAATCACGTTCAGAAACGAAGGTGTATCACCCTCCACACCATATTTATAATCAGGATACTGTCTGCCCAGAGTGGCATGTCCCTGAATCTGCGTTCTGATCAGCTGCCAGTAATCCTGTCCGAGACTGCATTGCAACTGCCATGTGCCTTCATCCCACACAAACAGGAGATCTCTGGCAAACTCCCGACGCATCCACTGATGAGAGCTGTAGGCCAGATCCATGCGCATCGCATACACCATATCCTGATCAGTGATGGTGTATAGACGGAGTTTATGCAGAAACGCCTTCAGCTCTTCGGGTGTGCGCGTCTGCTTCACCTTCCAGATGGCCTGCGCCAATGTGTTGGCACCACCCCACGCACAAACCCAAATGGGGCGTTCATCCTTCTCGTCAGCCAGACGGATAATCAGTTCGCTACCCTCGCTGTCGTTGTCGTTGCCAATCACCTTGATGCCAGCCCGCTGACTCCCCATCACGCTCCGGCTACGAATGTACTCCACACTTGGCCAGTAGCCCATCTCCTGGCAACCGTTCTCTTTCTCTAAGCTGAGAAAAGCCTTCTGGTCAGACCGTTTCATCAGGTAATGCACATCCGCCCCGTAAGCCTCTACCACCGAATCACGATAGGCAGCGCTCTTCGTAGGATAAGGATCGCAGTTCCAGCCCGTCGAGGTGATGATACCCTCAATCTCCAGTTGGTCGGCATAGCAAAGCAGATGCACCAGCGACTCCGTATCATCAGGTTCAAGA
>CACZTJ010000087.1 GCA_902784065.1 uncultured Prevotellaceae bacterium
CGAAAGTGAGTGAGGGAAGTCTCGCGAGTGAAAAAGGCCTAATTTCAGCACTTGCCCTGTCTCACAAATCGAAATCAGATTTATGAAACCAACAATTTTCAAGAAGCACATTTTGCAGCAGAACGTCCAGATGGACAGCAGTATTAACTTCCAGACCAACGGCGACATCAATGTCTACCCTTGCCCCTGGGAATCAGACAAGGAGGTGACCAGCGGCGAACGAGTTCGCTACGAGGGTGGCATTGAGGTGGATGCCGACGGTCGCACACGAGTGAAGCGATGGAACCGAGGTGCACGAGGTCCGATGTATGAGACTATCTTCGAAACGGCTCATGCCTCTGTGAAGATCACTCGTGAGAATTCGAAGCACAACCCCAATCGTGGTCGTGTGAAGATCGACTTCTCATTTCCTAAGAAGTATCCGCTTGAGCTGATGAAGCAGCTCTTCCGCGACGAGACTTTGGAGATTGCAGCGTGGCTGATTACCCGCAAAACTAATACACTATGGACCATTAATCATTAAAAGAAAGGAGGAATTATTATGACACATGAAGCTATTATTTCAACGATTAAGTTTACTTGTATTGGGAAGGGGCACGGCGCGCCGTGCCTCCCTGCGACCCGAGATGAATGGGAGGCTTTGAGGCGGGAATCTTGGTTGGCTCAAATGTGTGCACGTATAGAGAAAGGTGACGATGAGTTGAAGCATCGTCTGCCGGTATGGACACCCCATTGCGCGGAGTTCAAGGACAACCATCGTGCTGCGGCTGATGCCATCCGACCACTCAACCGACTGATGCTCGACTTCGACGAAAAAGGGCATACGGATGAAATCTGTGCCCGACTCTTGGATAAGTCGCCATTGGTGCCGCTGCTCATTGAGGAATCGGTTCGTCGCGGTACACATGTGCTGGTGGAGTTGCCGGAAGGAATGACACCTGAAACGGCACAGGAACTGATGAAAGAGGCTACGGGATTCACACCCGATGCAGCTGTGAAGGATGTTTCGAGGTGTATCTATATGGTGCCGGAGGATCATACGAGGTTTGTCAGTGAGAGATTGTTTGAGACAGAGATCTCTCCATGCGCTCCGCTTAGTCGAGATGACAAGGAAGGGAATGTCATGTCGAGCGGAGTCGAGACATCTCCTTCCGTCGAGAAGCCAGACACATGCCTGGCGTTCAAGGGCATACCTTATTCTTTTATCATCGCCGAGTGGTGGCGTAGGAATGGCGGTGAGCCAGCCGAGGGCGAGCGCAACGTGAAACTGCATAAGTTGGCCGTCAACCTCCGTGCCATCTGCGACAATAAGAAAGAGGTGTTGATGCAGGTGATGCCCCGTTTCGGACTTTCCGATGTGGAACTGAAATCGGTCGTTGACTCGGCTTGCAAGGAAGAGCCTAAGGGTATTTCGAAGTTGATGCAGCAGATTCTGGATGCATTTAAGTGGGGAGATTTCTCGGCTACGCTCGAAATGACAGATGAGGAACTACTTGAAATGACAGAGGATGCTGAGGCCGTTGCAGAAGAAACGGGCGTGAAGGTGAATGTTCGTGCCCTGCCAATCGGACTCAAAGAATCGTTGGTTGGTGTGCCGGTTTCGATGCACATGCCTGTGCTTTGCGGCATCATGCCGATCTGCGGGGCCTATGCCGATCAGGTGGAAGTGGAATATTGCGACGGCAACACACACCACCTCGGGCTGATGTCGATTATCCGTGGTGAGCAGGCTTCTAACAAATCGGTAGTGAAAAATGCCGTTGACATCTGGAAGCGTCAGCTCGATGAGGAAGATGCCTTGGCTCGCAAACGTGAAGAGGAATGGAAGGAACGGAAGAAAGGCCGCAAAGCCAAGTGCCCGTAACCGTCTCTTGCTCAACACTTTTGAAACGATTCAAGAATGCGCATGGACATACGATTTACTCATTCGGAGAAGAGCTCGACACCCTTCGAAAAACCAATGGGGCAGGCTCGTGGAGTTCGAAGTATGACATCTATCGTCTCTCGTTCGACCGCGGTGAATGGGGGCAGGATTACAACTCTGACGCCGCTGAGTCTGGAGTGGTGAATGTGGCCTACAACTGGACCATGCTCGGCACTAACGGCGCCATGCGGAAGTGCTTTAAGGCCGACAACATCGAGAACGGTCTGTCGAGCCGAATCCTCGTGGCTGAGATGCCCGACGCTTCTTTCTCGAAAATGCCCAAATTCGGAAAGCGTTCGGCTGAGGACGAAGCAAAGATTCAGGAGGCTGTGACAAGGCTTCGCAGCTTTACAGGTCTCATTGATGTGCCTCGCCTCCGCAAAGCCATCGAGACGTGGGTAGAAGAGAAACGTGTGGAGGCAGCCAAGGACATCGATCATGTGAAGGATATCTATCGTAAGCGTGCGGCCGTCATTGGTTTCCGTTGCGGTGTGATCTTTCATTTGCTTTCGGGCAAGGATAAGGAAACCAAGTCGTGTCTCGACTTTGCAGTGATGATGGCCGAGTATTGTCTGAAGCAGCAGATAAAGGCCTTTGGCGAAGTGCTGGAGAGTCAGTTTGTGGATGCTCGCGACGAGTGTGTCCGATACGGCAGCAATCACTCCATCTTTGACCAGCTTTCGCCAGCCTTCACGATGGACGATCTGCGATCCCTGAAGCGAGGCTTCTGTAGCGAGGCAGGCCTCCGCAAAATCATCTCCCGCTGGTATCGCGATGGTTGGATAGAGAAGATCGATAAGACGCATTGGAAGAAGATGACAATGTGACATTTGACTTTGTGACATTAAGGAGGTTTATAATTATGGAATTAGTATTAACACGCATAGCAAAACGGAAGGCCTATACGATAGGTAGGCTTTCCATCCTCAAAGAGGAAAACGAAGAATATCGTACCTACACTCGTGAAGCATATTTCTGCGACACGCTGGAACCGCCAGCGCTGGAGACGAAGACAACGGTGTCGAAAGAAGCCGTGCTGCGCTCACCTGCAAAGGTTCAGAGTTTGAAGCCCTTCGCCATCCCAGAAGGCCGTTACGCCGTAGTCATCACTTGGAGTCCGAAATTCAAGATGTGGCTCCCTGTGCTTCTCGGCGGCCCCGACTTCAACCGTCTCTTCAAGGGCATCCTCGTAGGCCGCAACCAGCGAATAGGTGAAGTCCTCGAATCCCGCAAGTGGCTCTACGAGCTCAAACAGAAGATTGTCGAAGCCAAAGACCGAGGTGAGGCTGTGTGGCTGACTATTATGTAAAGCCTCTCAACAACATTTGCCGCTGATAATCCTCCGTGACTATCGGCGGTATTTTTGTTTCCCATCTACTCTAAAGTTACCCTTATAAAGGCAGATACATCACAAATCGGGCACCGGTTGTGTAGGTTGTATCTAATTTGATATCACCTCCCATACGGCGTGCAAGAGAGCGGGCTACGGTAAGGCCGATACCCGTACCATCATAATATTCATCAAGCTGCACAAACTCCTCGAAGATATGCTCTGCCTCACTGACAGGTACACCGATGCCAGTATCCTCAACGATGAAGAGCACTTTCCCTGCCTCGGCAGCAACTCTTAATTCTGCCCGTGCCTTCTGCTCAGGCAGTTCCTTACTACGGTGTGCCTCAGCAGCATGTGTGAACTTCTGGGCATTGTCGAGCAGAAGTGTCAGGGCCCGCGTAGCAGCCGTCAGGTTGGTGGTCAGCATCGCGTTCTCCGCTTCGGGTGATATCTGAAGGTTGAATGTCAGATGCGGTGCCTGAGTGATTCCTGCTGCCTCGACAGCCTGCGACGCAATCTGCATGGCAGGCACCTTGTCAGTACACTCAATCACACTCATACTATTGGCATCCGACAGCTCCAGCATCTTATTGACCAATCCTGTAATGCGATCGGTATTCTCTGTGATCTGGCGGTTGATATCCTGCTTGGTGTCGTCATCCAGCTCCATGCCAGGCGTAGTGATAACCTGTGTGAAGCCTGACAGGATATTCAGCGGCGTGCGTATCTCGTGGGATATCTGCTGGATAAAGTTGGTCTTCATTTTTGCCGACTCTTCTGCACGGGCATTAGCTATCGTCAGCTGTTTGTTCTTCTGCTCCAGCTGGGCATTGGCATCAGCCAAGCGGCGCTGGGCACGATGGCGTATGATGGTGTAAACAGCAAAGAAGACGGAGAGTGCAAAGGTGGTTGCCGAAAGTGCCAGTATTCTTGCTCTCGACAGTCGTTTCTCCTGCTGCAGAATCTGTTCCTCTTTCTGACGTATGATCTCTAATTCCTCGGCATCTATCCATTGTGATTTGATAATGGCAGAGTCGAGCCGCTGACATATCTGGTTGGCTACTGCGTTGGCAGAGTCGCGCAGGCCTGCCATAAAGTTGGCACGGTATTTCTTCAGCAGCTTCGTCTGTATATCCTCCAGCGATTGTCCCACTTGTTCAGAGGCAAAGAGATTATCCAGCTCACTTAAGTCTCTGGCTGCTTCTTTCCATTGTCCTGCCATCAACAGATAATCGCTGGCGTCCATCTTTCCTTCAGGTGTTTTTGAGAAATGGGTCTGCTGGTAGTTTTCATACGCTTCCCTCGCCTTATCAATAGCTCCGACTCCCTTATACCCGATAGCTGAAAAGATGTTGTAGCGAGCCCATTGCTTATCGATGTAGGCTTTGTCGTCGGGATACAGAACCTTGTAATCCCTGATTGAGCCAACCATACGAAATATTGATATACCCGACTACCGCATCACGATAAGCGGTGGGCGAAGGATTCTTCTTAATGTGGTCCGTATGCCGCTGGTAAGCTTGCTCAAAAAGCTGGTTAGCCACGGAGTCGTTGGGATTGAAATAGGCTTTACAGCAACCGGCAAAGATAAGCAGGTTGGTATAGTCGCCGTTATCGGTGTAATGCTCTGCTTCGAGTTTCTTCAATGCGGGCATAACAATACTGAGGGCACTCGTAAAGTTAATATATCGGATAAATAGTCCTGTCAGATAACTGGCCGATCTTGCATAGGCAGCAAGACCTCTGTCATCGGTTGCATCTTCCATAGCCACAATCGATTCTTTCCAGTAGAATTCGGCTGTTCGTGGCGCCAGAAACAATAATCGATCAAAGTCTCTCTCCTTATCAGTCTCCTCCAGCTTCTGAATCGCCTTTTCCCTATTAGGGGCCGTATCAGCATTTCCACAACCAAAAAACAACAGCAGGATGAATGCCGCCAGCACCCAAACCATCTTCCGTATAGTAGCTTTCTCTATTCGCATAATCAATATAGGCGGGTACAAATTTACGATAATTTGCTATTATAACGCACTTTAGCCCTCTTAATAATTGTTAATCAAGTGTCAGGATTCAATTATTTTGCGTATCTTTGTAGCCTAACTTATTATCATCATCAATACTACTACAACATGATGAATCTGAATCTAACTTCAAGTATCCAGATGCCCAAACACGAGTTGAGGCGACAGGTGATTGAGCTTTGCCAGAAAGTGAGTAAGCCACTGCTCAAACTCTCTACGAAGGATTATGTAGATAACGGTCTCGGGTATCTGGTAGAGCAATTCGATGGGCAGGCTGGTCTGGTAAACATCGAGGTGTTTAACGAACTGCAGCACACCATCACTGGTTGGCCTGGTGGAAAACCGAATGTTGACGACACGTATCGACCTGAGCGTGCAAAACCCTACCCCAAGCGTGTGATTGTGTTCTCACCCCATCCCGACGACGATGTGATCTCCATGGGAGGCACCATCCGCCGACTGATGCAGCAGAAACACGACGTGCATGTGGCCTACGAGACCAGCGGTAACATTGCCGTTGATGATGAGGAAGTGCGTCGGTTTATGCATTTCATCTACGGTTTCAACAATATCTTTGCCAATGGCAGCGACGAGGTGATCAAGCACTCGTACGAGGCTGTGAGGGCTTTTATCAGAGGTAAGAAAGAGGGAGATCTTGACAACGAGCAGATTCTGCGGCTCAAAGGGCTGATCCGTCGCGGTGAGGCCCGTCTGGCCTGCGAATACAACGGTATCGACAGCGAGCATATCCATTTCCTGGATCTGCCTTTCTACGAGAGTGGCAGGATAGAGAAGTTGCCGATGACGGAGAAAGATGTCATTCCCATCATCGAACTGATCTCTGAAGTACAGCCTCATCAGATCTATGTGGCAGCCGACTTGGCTGATCCTCATGGCACGCACCGCAAATGTACCGATGCCGTATTGGCTGCTATCGACGAGGTGAAAAAGGCTGGTGCTGAATGGTTGAAGGATTGCCGCGTATGGATGTATCGTGGTGCCTGGGCTGAATGGGATGTGGCTGACATCGAGATGTGTGTGCCGATGAGTCCTGAGGAGTTACGCGAGAAGCGCAATGCCATCCTGCGCCATCAGAGTCAGATGGAGAGTGCACCCTTCATGGGTAACGACGAACGGCTGTTCTGGCAACGTGCCGAGGACAGGAACCGTGAGACCGCCAAGCACTACGACGACCTGGGCTTGGCCTGCTATGAGGCTATGGAGGCTTTCGTGGAGTACAAATTCTAAACAGATATGAAAAAAACAGCAGCTATTCTATTCATGCTCATAGGTATGAGTACAGGTTTACATGCAGACAACTTTGCCAATTACGACATCGTGCCGCTGCCGCAAAGCATCGTCATGCAAAAAGGAGAGCCTTTTGTGCTTGATGGTGAAGTGATGATTCTGGCCGATACGGGGTTGCAGCAAGAAGGTGTTTTCTTACAGCAATACCTGAAAGACGCCATCGGGCTCAATCTTCAGATGACGCAAAAGCGCATGAAGAAAGAACGCTATATCGAACTATCCATCTCACCAAAGATCAGTGAGAAGGAAGGTTATGTGCTCACCGTTGGCCAAAAGGGCATCACCATTCAGGGAGGCTCGGCAGCTGGTGTATTCTATGGCATCCAGACTTTGCGTAAGGCTGTGATGGAAGGCACCACGATGCCAGCAGTCATGATTACTGATGCACCCCGCTTCGGCTATCGCGGGATGATGCTCGACTGCTCACGCCATTTCTGGAGCGTTGACTTCATCAAGAAGTTCATCGATCTGATGGTACTTCACAACATGAACACCTTCCACTGGCATCTGTCTGACGATCAGGGCTGGCGTATCGAAATCAAGCGCTATCCCAGACTGACGCAAATCGGATCGCAGCGCTCTGGTACGATCCTCGGCACCAATTCCGACTTGGACGACGAGACGCCTCATGGCGGATTCTATACCCAGCAACAGGCACGCGACATTGTGGCCTATGCCCAACAGCGCCACATCACCGTGATTCCTGAGATCGACATGCCTGGTCACATGTTGGCAGCCTTGGCTTGTTATCCCGAACTGGGTTGTACGGGTGGCCCTTACCAGGTAGGTCACTATTGGGGCGTATATACCGATGTGCTTTGTGTTGGTAATCCCAAGGTGTATGAGTTTGTAGAGGGTGTGCTGGCAGAAATCATGGAAATCTTCCCCTCAAAGGTGATTCATATCGGAGGCGACGAGGCGCCAACTGTGAAATGGGAGGCCTGTCCGAAATGTCAGGCACTAGGGCTCTCCAAGGATCAGCTCCAGGCACACTTCACAAAGAAGGTATTCAGCTATCTGACTGCACACCAGCGTCGTGCCCTTGGCTGGGATGAGATATTAGACGGTTGTCCGCAGGATGCAATGATTATGTCGTGGCGAGGTACTGAGCCTGGCGCAAAAGCAGCCGAGCAGGGGCATGATGTGGTGATGGCGCCTACAACACATGTGTATTTCGACTATCTGCAGTCGCAAGAGGCACAATTTGAGCCAAGTCGCTGTGGTGGTTTCATCCCTGTTGAGAAGGTCTATTCGCTGGAGCCTGCGCCCGATACGCTATCGGAAGAAGCAAAGAGTCATATCCTTGGTACTCAGGCCAACCTATGGGCAGAATATCTGTTGACTGAAGGATTGGTGGAGTATCAGGCCTTGCCTCGTATGTCGGCTCTCGCCGAAGTACAGTGGACCCAACCCGAACGTAAGGACTATGAGACCTTTAAAAAGCGCCTGACTCGCCTTACTAAGCTCTATGAGCTCTATCGCTATCATTATGCCAAGCATCTCTGGCCTGAGCGTCAGCTTACCAGTCGTTGGCAATTCTAAACTTAAACCATTATAAACTATGAGATCTCTACTTTGTAGCATCATGCTGGCAGGCGCCATATGGGCCAATGCCACTAGTATCACACTTGACAAATGGCAGGTAAAGACTGATAACGGATGGATCAACGCCAGCGTTCCCTCAACGCTGATGGGTGTACTCACAGCCAACGGTATCGAGCCTGAGGCACTTACGGCAGAAGACTATGCCAGAATCGACAAGAAGCAGTTTGAAAAGAGTTGGCTGTACCGCACGACATTCAAGATGCCAGTCTTAAAGGCAGGAGAACATGCAATACTCAACTTCGATGGTATCTGCTATCGTGCCAACGTGTGGCTCAATGGTCAGCAGATAGCTGACAGTCAGGAGATGGCAGGCACCTTCCGTCAGTTTGAGTTTGATGTGACATCGAAGATCCGTCAGGAGAATGTGCTTGAGGTAGAGGTATTTCGTGCCCAACCAGGAGAGCCGAACACAGGCTTTGTCGATTGGAACCCACGACCAGCCGACGAGAGTATGGGCATCTGGCGTGAGGTGAGAGTCAAAACTTGCGGAGCTGTGTCTGTGGCTCATTCTGCCGTGCGCTCAAGGGTCAACACCAAGACACTCGACGAAGCATGGTTGACGATTGCCACCGAACTGACAAACCACAGCGAAAAGCCTGTCTCAGGACAGGTGACAGGCACCATCGAGGGTCAGCCCTTCGCATATCCCATCACCCTCAACCCGCATGAGAAGCGTTCCATTGCCCTACCCTCTGAGATACACATAGCACATCCTCGTCTCTGGTGGTGTCACAACATGGGTAAGCCAGAGCTCTGCGACATGCATCTGGCGTTTTCTGAGAACGGACAGACATCAGACGTAGAGGATATCCGCTTCGGTATCCGTGAGACACACAGCTATCTGACGGAGGAAGGCTATCGTGGGTTTACCCTCAATGGCAAGCCTATTCTGTTACGAGGTGCAGGATGGACCGACGATATCTATCTGCGCGACACCCCTGCCACCAATCGCCTGCAATTAGAATATGTACGCGACATGAATATGAACACCGTGCGACTGGAGGGTTTCTGGGGCACCTCACAGAATCTCTACGATCTCTGCGACGAGCTAGGTCTCTTGATTCTTGTGGGTTGGAGCTGCCATTGGGAGTGGGAAGACTATCTGGGGGCACCTTGTGATGAACGTTATGGTGGCATCAACACCCCAGAGAAGATTGATCTCATTGCCAAATCATTCAGGGATCAGGTCATGTGGTTGCGCTATCATCCTTCTATCATTGGTTGGTTCGTTGGTAGCGACATGTTGCCTATGCCTGAGCTGGAACGTCAGTACCAGGCTTTCCTGAAAGACAATGACGATCGCGACTATCTGATATCAGCTAAGGATATGACCAGCGACCTCTCTGGCAAGTCAGGTACGAAAATGGCTGGTCCCTATGAGTATGTAGGTCCTTCCTATTGGTATCTGCCTGAGGCGCCTGGTGGTTCTTTCGGTTTTAATACAGAGACGGGTATCGGCGCCCAATTGCCTGTAAAGGAGTCACTTGAGAAAATGCTGGGGCAACAGCTCTTCCCCATCGACAACCGCTGGAATATCCTCTGTACGACTTCAAGCCAGAACATGAACTCACTACGGCAATTGAACGAGGTGATACACCAACGTTTTGGTGATGCGAAAGACATCGATGAATATCTCTATCATGCCGACATGCTCAACTATGAGAGTACAAAAGCCATGTTTGAAGGCTTCCGTGTACGCCGCCCACACACCACTGGTATCATCCAATGGATGTTAAACAGCGCTCGTCCAAGCATCTATTGGCAACTCTACGACTATTACAAGCAGCCCAATGCCGCCTATTATGCCGTGAAGAAAGCCAACGCACCCATACAACTGATCTACGACTACCATACCAAGGCGGTCTATGCCGTCAATGAGACACTGCAGCCAGCTACACTCAAGGCCTCGATGCAGCTATTCAAGAATGGGGCAATCAGCAGTGACGATCAGCAGATAGAGGTAGCACCAGGAACGGTGGTTAAAGTCTTCGATATCGACACCACGGGTGCACCTGCTTCATTCCTCTTCCTCAAGCTAAAGGATCAAAACAATCAGGAAGTAGCCACCAATGAATATTTCCTGGTAGCAGAAACGGACACTTACGACTGGGCTAAAACCAGTTGGGTGAACACACCTATCAAGCACTTTGCCTCTTACGCTATGCTTGACGAGATGTGTAGCAAAGATTATCAACTGACCTTTAAACAGACATCAAAGGAGCAATACGAGGTAACCGTCAGCAATCCCACTGACAAAGTGGCTTTCATGATCCGACTCACAGCCAAAGATGAACAGGGACAACTTATCTGTCCTGCCTACTGGTCAGACAACTACCTGATACTTGCCCCAGGCGAGACACGTACTATCACCCTGAATACCCCAGGCTGCAGCCAGGTTTATTTATAATAGGTCTCGTCGTTGTCTGGATATAGATACCAGTCTGTAGCTTCATTCATGTCTTCGGCCCATTCACCAAAGGAATGTTCAAACGTATGGTAAGCTCCGCCACGAGCGCCTTGTTTCCTGGTTCCCATAGCCACAGCATGAAGCGGCCAACGGAACGTGCTGTTGGGTACAGATAATGCCCAAGGCAAACTGGATATCAACTGTCCTGGATACGGGGAAAGCACTTGGGTGTTATGGAAGGCGTATGTATGGACCTCCCAATTGGCACTATTATACTGTTCTATAATAAAGGGATCAAGCTGTCCAAGTGACAGATTGTCGATATCTACCCCTTCCTTGAAAGTCACAACGTATGTGATCTCTCGAGGAACGAAGGTACCATAGGTATCATCATTGGTATAAGATACATTATATCTCTTACGTACCATTACACCATAATCTGTACTAATATTGTCGCCCGTAGCCCAGTGCGCATCAGCAAAGATATTAAGCACAGCCTCGTCACGTAATCCTGTCAGCAGGAGATCTTTTTCTTTCTGAACCGTTCTCATCTGGTCTGGGAACTCCACACCACCAACGACATCGAAAGAAGCATTATCTACTGTAGAAACTTTCTCTATATCAGTCGCTTTATATCCGTAAAGGCGAATAGCAAAAGCCAGTTGCTTGCTAGCACCAACAGCCGCCAACTCCACATTAATACGTACTTCTCGTTCAGCCGTACGCCTCATAGATAAGCGCACCACTACATCATTATAGTCATAATCGCCTGGGTCAGGATATTCCTCCTCATACAGATAAGTAAAAATCTGTAGTTGGTTATAATTGGGCAGTTTCCTATTTTTAATGATGGGATTGGAAAAATTAATCGCATCCTTTACATTTGGGTCAAAAGCTACAATCGTATATCTCTCTTCACTGTCGATAGCAGCCGCATAAAGTTTCTCCTGCAAATTAGGATATGAGATGGACACAGAAAACACTGTCTTACTCGACACATAAGCTTCACCTACAATCGCAGCCAGATCTGTCACTGCTGGGTTATCCGTCAGGATCTGAATACGCTCAATATCCTCCAACCCATTAATATCCACCATCAGTGCCTTCGTCGTACTCAATTGCCAATTGTGATTTTCATCGACATTTTCAACTGGCGACATTTCATCAACAATCTCCTCGTAGCGTTCAAGATCAAATTGATTGCGAACACAACCTGTTACCACCAACATCCAACAGAGGGGACACCATATCAACCACTTATTTTTCTTCATACCTTTAGCTTCCTTAAATGTAATTCAATGGCACAAAAATACAGAATTTAACTAAATATCTCTTGATATTTGGAAACGATTGTTGGCAATTTGACATTCTTTAACTCAACAAACTACCATTCTATGTTTTTTTTGCGTACTTTTGCCCCACAATATATAATGTACGTACATTTTTTCAGATTAAAACAATCACAAAAAAAAGAGATTAGATATGAAGAAGTATTTGTGAGCGGTTTATTCACCAGTTGTACTCACGATATGAGCGGTTATGTGGGTAATACAACTGAGACTATTAAGAAGAATTATGAGAATACATTCGTTGAGACCTTTGGACAGCCCGCAGCAGATCAGGATTGGGGTTTCGGAACTAAATCCGCCGGAGCAAGAGGATTGACTCGTTCTAACCCTGGAGAAGATTATCCTTCTACAAGTACGGGTATTAATGCTAATGCCAATGAATGGGCTGACCCTAATAAATATTTTGGTGGATGGGTTGTGCCTGATCCTTTGACAGAAGGACAAAAACTTCGTGTAAAGGCATATTTTCAGGCTAATCCCAACCTGACTTATGAGGATCCCCAGTGGCGACACTTCTTTGTTCAGCAGGTTTATAAGGGGGGCACTAGCGTTGGTGCGAATTCCCCTGAAACCATTACTGCTGCAGATGGTTCAGTATCTAATAGTAACAATATGAATCTGCTGACTGTTGGACAAAATGAGCAGCATATCAACAACTATAACAATGGAACTTGTTCTACTAATAATACTGTACTCAACAATGGTGGTAATGCAAATGATGGACCATTCCACTCTGATGAGATTATGTTGATGGTGAACATTGACGACACCTCATGTTTCGGCTATCACAACAGTAGTTGCTCTTTGCAGAAGAATGACAAAGCAGCTTTGGTTGCTGCTTCAGTTATCGATGCTTGGGCTGCCCAAAACGGAAACCCAGGTGAGGCAGTTGTAGACAAATGGAATCGTTCATTCATGGGCTTTGACCTTGAACTTTACACCTTACAACAAGCTTACGCCAAAAATGGAAGTGATATTATATATGCCAAGATGACTGATGGACAAAACGGGGGTCTTCAGTATGTCTGGGATGGCAATAATGTTGTCTCTAAAGGTGTTGAGAGTGTTCCTAATTTGGATTTAACAAGTCAATTCAATAAAGTCTGGAATAATAGTGAAAGCATAGAAAACAACGCAGACGGAACTATCACTTACCATGCAGCACAATGGGGCGGTATGGTTGATGAAATTAATAACACCATTGATTTCTCTGCCTATAAATCCGTGGTGGTTGAATTTGCTGCGGCTACTCCTGTTAAGACCCAAATTTATCTTGAATTTGGAGACGAATGGGGTAAATGGAACGATTTTACGAAAGCCGCAGATGCTGGTGTTACCCAGTTGGAGTTGGATTTTGCTAGCAATTATCTTTCTAATTTGAATAAAATTAGACAGGTTGCCCTTCAGGCTGCTGATGCTGGTGATCTCAAGATCAGCAAAATCTATCTGAAAGGAGTTGAGGGTGAGGCAGGTTACGGCAACTATCTTCTCGTAGATGGCAAGAAGGTGCCTTTCCTCAGTACAAACATGAATATGTATAGTGGTACTAAGCTGGAAATCAATGACTCTGATATGAAGGTCAACAAGGATGGTAAGGAGTGCTTCAATATGGAGAAGATTAAGAAGATAAGAACCTACGCGAATGGGTGAAATGGCAAGGTGGCGATGGCTATTTCAGCGATTGGATTGTCACGTTGTCCAAAGCTAATAGAATTGGTGATAGCGGTGACAGCGGCGAAGGTGGCGACAGCGGCGAAGGTGGCGACAGCGGTGAAGGCGGTGGTGGTGCCGATGAGATCGAGTCTCTCCGTATCATTGCTGAAGACTTGACCGTTAATGACGCAAATCATGACTTTGACTTTAATGATGTCGTGTTCGATGTGATCTGGAACAAAACTCAGAATAAGGTTTCTATTAAACTCCTTGCTGCAGGAGGTGAGCTGACTATGTATATTGGTGGTACTTCTGAAGGTGTTACTGGCGTTCCTACTGTTAATGAATTGTTCAAACTGGCTAATGGTAACATGAATATAACAGAAAAGACAATGATCAATACCGCTACAGGTCGTCACCATGAGTATGATCCATATGTATATGATTTGGATAATACCTGGTGGTCAGGTTCAACCATTCAGACTATTGCCAACAGCATTTATATCCGTGTTATGAAGTCTGGCGAACTGGTAACACTGACAGCAGAAAAAGGTCGCGCAGCTAGCAAGATTGCCGTTGGTACCGACTATAACTGGTGCGACGAGCGTGAGGATATTGACACCAAATATAGTGGCAAGTTCACTGAATATGTTGGTGGAGCCTATTCTTGGAATACTTGGTATAAATAAATAACATCAAATACTTACAAACAATTTTTTGATAGGAGGGGCGTCTGCGTGAGCAGGTGCCTCTTTTTTTATGGAAAAACTTTGTAATCTGCATATAAAGTTGTAATTTTGCAGGCAATATGGTATTGAATTATATTTGGATTGCGTTTTTCATCATCGCCTTTGTGATCGCGCTGGTGAAACTGGTGTTTCTGGGAGACTTCGAGGTGTTCCCAGCTATGATGGATTCGACCTTTGCTTCGTCGAAGACAGCCTTTGAGATCTCGTTGGGACTGACTGGTGTGCTGTCGCTTTGGCTCGGCATCATGAAGATTGGTGAGAAGGGCGGTATCGTGAATGTATTGGCAAAGGTGCTGAGTCCTGTTTTCGTAAAGTTGTTCCCTGACATCCCCAAGGGGCATCCTGTTACAGGCTCGATCTTCATGAACATTGCCGCCAACATGCTGGGATTGGATAATGCTGCCACCCCTCTTGGTCTGAAGGCGATGGAGCAGCTACAGGAGCTGAACCCGAAGAAAGACACTGCTACCAATCCGATGATTATGTTCCTGGTGTTGAACACCAGCGGACTGACGCTAATACCAATCTCCATCATGGTATATCGTGCCCAGATGGGCGCAGCTCAGCCTACCGATATCTTCATCCCTATCCTATTGGCCACATTTTTCTCAACACTTGCAGGTATCATCATCACCAGTCTCTACCAGAAGATCAACCTTCTGAACCGCACGATGCTGTTAACTTTAGGTGGTGCAGCTATCGTGGTGGCATCAGTCATCTGGGGCTTCGGACAGATGGACTCGCTGCTGATGAATAAAGTTAGTACCACATCAGCAAACATCCTATTGATGACGATTATCATCGCCTTTATCGTGGCAGGAATGCGCCATAAGGTGAATGTGTATGATGCCTTTATTGAGGGAGCCAAGGAGGGTTTCACGACAGCTGTGAGAATCATCCCCTATCTGGTGGCAATCCTCGTTGGAATCGGCGTTTTCCGTGCCTCAGGAGCGATGGATATGCTGATCGACGGCATCAGATGGGGTGTGGAGGCCTGTGGCGCCAACAGCGATTTCGTGGGGGCTCTGCCTACAGCACTGATGAAGCCGCTCTCAGGTAGTGGTGCCAGAGGTATGATGGTAGATGCGATGACGACCTATGGAGCTGACTCGTTCATCGGACGTCTGAGCTGTATCTTCCAAGGCTCTACGGATACCACATTCTATATTCTGGCCGTCTATTTTGGCAGCGTTGGTGTAGTGAAGACGCGTCATGCAGTAGCCTGTGGCTTGCTGGCAGACTTTGCTGGCGTCATCGCAGCTATCGCAATAGCATACTTATTCTTTGGATAAACTATGGCAAATCTGAAATCATTGGCAAAAGACACTGCCATCTATGGACTCTCAAGTATCGTAGGCAGATTCCTGAACTATCTGCTGGTGCCGCTCTATACCTATTATATGCCGCACGATACTGGCGACTATGGTATCAGCACCAACATCTATGCCTACACAGCACTGATTCTGGTGATATTGACATTCGGTATGGAGACAACCCTATTCCGTTTCGCCAACGATGAGAGGTTTAAGTCTGATACGGTTTTCTCTACCGCTTTCGCTACTGTTGGCTCACTCACGGCAGTATTCTTGTTGCTGATTTTTGGCTTTATCAGTCCCATCAGCGAGGCACTGGGGTATGCAGATCATCCTGACTATCTGTTGATGATGGCAGTAGTAGTGGCGCTCGATGCCATTCAGGCTCTGCCATTCTGCTACCTGAGATACCAAAAACGTGCCATCCGTTTTGCATCACTCAAGATGCTGTTCATCCTGATTAACATCGCCTTAAACGTCATCTACTTCGTATTGCTGGGTAAGACATCGGTGTTCTACGTGTTCTTTATCAATCTGCTGTGTACAGGCCTGATCACCTTTTTCTTCCTGCCCGACTTGTTCCGCATCAAGTGGAAGTTTGATGGAAAGTTGCTCAATGAGATGCTCAGTTACTCGTGGCCCATATTGGTTCTGGGTATTGCGGGCATTCTGAATCAGGTGGCCGATAAGATCATCTTCCCGCTGGTCTATCCTGATGAGGAACAAGCCAATATACTGTTAGGCGACTACGGCTCATGCGTGAAGATCGCAATGATAATGGCGATGATAACCCAAGCCTTCCGCTATGCCTACGAACCCATCGTTTTCGCCAAGTCGAAGGATGCTGACAAGACGGAATATTACGCTACGGCGATGAAATTCTTCATTATCTTCACGCTGCTAGCCTTCCTCTGTGTGATGGGTTGGATGCCTGTGCTTAAATATATCATAGGTGAACAATATCGCGAAGGTCTTGGAGTGGTACCAATCGTCATGATGGCATGGTTCTCGTTGGCAGGCTGCATCGTGCTCTTTGCCGTAAATATCCTGCTGATCCCCACCTACGGCTATTGGGCTTGTGCCTGGGGAGGCTTTGCCGGCTATGGCACAGCAATGGTGCTGAGCTACGTCATCGGCCAGAATAAGAATCCTATCCCCTATCCGATGAAGAGCATCGCTCTCTACTTCATTGTTGCGATGGCTGCTTTCGCCTTGATGAAATGCGGAGAGGCTTATCTGCCGGCATGGGGTTCATTCATCTTCAGCAATCTGATGATTTTAGGCTTTGTGGCCTTTATTATCAAATGCGACCTGCCTATTTCCAGATTTAAATCTAAAAAGTGTTAGATTTAAATGTAGCAAGTGTTAGAATTAAATGTAGCAAAAAAGAGAATTAATAAACATACAATATGAAGAAACTACTTTTATTACTTTTTATCAGTAATTTTTCTCTGCTCACTGTTCAGGCAGATGAGGGCATGTGGACACTTTATAACCTGCCTAATGCCGTTTACGAGACGATGAAGCTGGAAAACTATGAGTTGCCATATGGGGCTTTGTATCAGGGCGAAGATGCCGTGAAGAACTGCGTGGTGAACTTTGGTGGCTACTGCTCTGGTGTGGTAGTATCACCCGAGGGTCTTGTGTTTACCAACCATCATTGCGGCTTCGAGGCCATCCGCTCCCACTCTACTGTGGAGCACGACTATATGCTGAATGGCTTCGTGGCAAACTCCTATGAGGAAGAATTGCCCAACGAAAAACTCTTCGTGAGTTTTATGATTGAGCAGAAAGACGTGACAGCTTATCTCGATTCCTTAGGATTAAACGCGCTCATTGAAGCTAAACGCGCCCAATTCGTCGATTCCATCGAGAATGTGATGCAGAAAGACATCCGTCAGAAAGACTCAACACTTCGTGTGGAGATCAAGCCCTACTATGAAGGTAATGCCTACTATCTGACCACCTATCGTGACTATAACGATGTGCGTCTCGTATTCGCCTTGCCCAAA
>CACZTJ010000088.1 GCA_902784065.1 uncultured Prevotellaceae bacterium
CAAGATGGATAAAACCATTGTTATTGCCGCCAAGTTCAAGGAGAAGCACCCTATTTATGGTAAGTTTGTCCAGAAGACAAAGAAGTATCACGCACACGACGAGAAGAACGAGTGCAACATCGGTGATACCGTGCTCATTATGGAAACCCGTCCTCTGTCGAAGACAAAGAGATGGAGATTAGTTCAAATCGTAGAAAAAGCTAAGTAATTATGATACAGACAGAAACCAGATTGACTGTTGCTGACAACAGCGGTGCACGTGAGGCTCTCTGCATCCGTGTGCTGGGCGGCACAAAGCGCCGTTATGCCAGCGTAGGTGACATCATCGTCGTCTCTATCAAGAACGCGATCCCTACAAGTGACGTGAAGAAGGGTGCAGTATCAAAGGCTTTGGTTGTTCGCACAAAGAAGGAGATCCGCCGTGCTGATGGTTCGTACATCCGTTTCGACGACAATGCATGTGTGCTGTTGAACAATGCCGGCGAACTTCGCGGTAGCCGTATCTTCGGCCCTGTGGCCCGTGAGCTCCGCGCCGTGAACATGAAGGTCGTTTCTTTGGCACCTGAGGTACTTTAATAGTTGATAGTTTAAAGTTTATAGTTTAGAGAAATGGCAAAGTTCAATATTAAGAAGAATGATACCGTCATCGTCCTGGCCGGTGAGGACAAGGGCAAGACGGGTAAGGTGCTGAAGGTGATGGCCGACAAGGAGCGTGCACTTGTTGAAGGTGTGAACATGGTCAACAAGAGCGCCAAGCCGAGTGCCAAGAACCCTCAGGGAGGCTTCGTGAAGATGGAGGCTCCTATTCACATCTCAAATATTAGTTTGATTGATCCGAAGAGTGGCAAGGCTACCCGTGTCGCCATCAAGCGCGAGGGCAAGAAGGTCACCCGTATCGCTAAAAAGTCAGGGGAGGAGATTAAGTAATGGCAAATACAGCACAGTTAAAGACAGAGTACAAGGAGAAGATTGCTCCGGCTCTGAAGAAGCAGTTCAACTACACATCGGCAATGCAGATTCCCGTTCTGAAGAAGATTGTCGTCAACCAGGGTCTTGGTGACGCCACTCAGGACAAGAAGATTATCGATGTGGCTATCAACGAGATCTCCGCCATCTGTGGTCAGAAGGCCGTGGCAACCTATTCCAAGAAGGATATTGCCAACTTCAAACTTCGTAAGAAGATGCCCATCGGTGTGATGGTGACCCTTCGCCGCGAGCGTATGTATGAGTTCCTGGAGAAACTTGTGCGTATCGCCCTGCCGCGTATCCGTGACTTCAAGGGTATCGAGAGCAAGTTCGACGGCCGTGGTAACTACACACTGGGTATCCAGGAGCAGATTATCTTCCCTGAGATCAATATCGATTCAGTGGACCGTATCCAGGGTATGAACATCACCTTCGTGACGACGGCTCAGACCGACGAGGAGGGTTATGCTCTGCTGAAGGCCTTCGGTCTCCCATTCAAGAACGCTAAAAACGATTAAGAGATATGGCAAAGGAATCAATGAAAGCCCGCGAGGTGAAGCGCGCCAAACTCGTTGCCCGCTATGCTGAGAAGCGTGCAGCCCTGAAGAAGATCATCGCTACAGCCGATGTGAACACAGAAGAGGGCGCTATGGCAGCCTATGAGGCAGCCCGCAAACTGCAGAGCATCCCCAAGAACGCCAACCCCATCCGTCTGCACAACCGCTGCAAGATCACGGGTCGTCCGAAGGGTTATATGCGTCAGTTCGGCCTCTCCCGTATCCAGTTCCGTGAGATGGCATCAAGCGGTCTGATACCTGGCGTGAAGAAGGCAAGCTGGTAAACCAGAGCGAAACAGAAGTTTTTTTATTATTAATATTGTCGGGGCAGTCCCGATCAATTAAAACATTTATTTTATGACAGATCCAATAGCAGATTATCTGACCAGACTCAGAAATGCCATCATGGCACATCACCGTGTCGTGGAGGTGCCTGCGTCGAACTTGAAGAAGGAAATCACGAAGATCCTCTTCGAGAAGGGTTACATCCTGAACTACAAGTTCATCGAGGATGGTCCTCAGGGTACTATCAAGGTGGCCCTGAAGTATGACCCCGCCACGCGTGAGAACGCCATCAAGTGTCTTAAGAGAGTATCCACCCCGGGTCTCCGCCGCTACACCGGCTACAAAGACATGCCGAGAGTTATTAACGGACTTGGTATCGCCATCATTTCCACGTCCAAAGGTGTTATGACAGACAAAGAGGCTGCCGACCTGAAGATCGGCGGCGAGGTTCTTTGCTACGTATATTAATTGGAGGATAGCATATGTCAAGAATAGGAAAATTGCCAATTAGTATTCCTGCAGGCGTTACTGTGACTCAGGACAAGGACGGTCTTGTGACCGTTAAGGGTCCGAAGGGTGAACTTTCTCAGAAGGTAGACGCCTCTATCAAAGTGAAGATTGAGGATGGTCACGTCACATTCGAGATAGACGAGAACAGCCCTGTCAACATCAAGCAGAAGCAGGCTTTCCACGGTCTGTATCGTGCACTCGTCAACAATATGGTTGTCGGTGTGAGCGAAGGTTATAAGAAGGAGATGGAACTCGTGGGTGTCGGTTACCGTGTGTCTAACCAGGGTAATATCATCGAGTTTGCTCTCGGTTATACGCACCCCATCTTTATCCAACTTCCTAAGGAGGTGAAGGTAGAGACCAAGATGGAGCGTAACCAGAACCCCCAGATCATCCTCGAGTCATGCGACAAGGCACTGCTCGGTCTGATCTGCGCTAAAATTCGTTCTTTCCGCATGCCTGAGCCTTACAAAGGAAAGGGTATCTTGTTCAAGGGTGAGGTTATCCGTCGTAAGTCGGGTAAGTCAGCCTCGGCTAAGTAATTAAGAATTAATCATTAAAGGATTCAAGATTATGACAACAAAGAAAGAAGAAAGACGAATTAAGATCAAATATAGAATTCGCAAGAACGTGTTCGGCACTGCCGAGCGTCCTCGTCTGAGTGTGTTCCGCTCGAACAAGCAGATCTATGCTCAGGTGATTAATGATTTGGAAGGTAAAACACTCGCATCTGCATCTTCTCTGGGTCTGGAGGCTATGCCGAAGATCCAGCAGGCTGAGAAGGTTGGTGAACTGTTGGCTAAGAAGGCTCAGGAGGCAGGCGTCAGCGCCGTTGTCTTCGACCGTAATGGCTATCTGTATCACGGCCGTGTCAAGTCTCTGGCAGACGCAGCACGTAAAGGTGGACTTAAATTCTAAACGATTATGGCAATGAAAAATGTTAAAGTAAATAGTGACGTAGTGTTGAAAGACAGACTGGTTGCCATCAACCGTGTAACGAAGGTTACCAAGGGAGGTCGCACCTTTACATTCGCAGCCATTGTTGTTGTCGGCGACGGCAACGGCATCATCGGCTGGGGTCTGGGCAAGGCTGGTGAAGTTACCGCCGCCATCGCCAAGGGTGTAGAGGCAGCCAAGAAGAATCTTGTGAAAGTTCCCGTGCTCAAGGGCACCATCCCTCATGAGATGGAGGCTCGCTTCGGTGGTGCACAGGTGTTCCTGAAGCCGGCTGCTGCCGGTACCGGTCTGGTGGCTGGTGGTGCTATGCGTGCCGTGCTGGAGAGCGTCGGTGTCAAGGATGTGCTTGCCAAGTCGAAGGGCTCTTCGAACCCCCACAACCTGGTGAAGGCTACCATCACGGCTCTGAGCCAGATGCGTGACGCCTACACGGTGGCAGGTACTCGCGGTATCAGTATGGAAAAAGTATTCAAAGGTTAAAGGAGACAAAGACTATGGCAACAATTAAGGTAAAGCAGATTAAGAGTAAGATCGGTTATCCGATAGACCAGAAGCGTACGCTCCAGGCTCTCGGCCTGCGTAAGATCTCTCAGGTTGTTGAAGTTGAGGATACTCCTTCAATCCGTGGTATGATCCGCAAGGTTCACCATCTCGTGACCGTTATTGACTAATAGCAACAATTAAAAAGTAGATTCGATTATGAAACTGAATAATTTAAAGCCGGCTGAAGGTTCTACCCACTCTCGTCGTCGTATCGGTCGCGGTCCTGGTTCAGGTCTGGGCGGTACTTCTACCCGTGGTCACAAGGGTGCCAAGGCTCGTTCTGGTTATAAGAAGAAGGTTGGTTTCGAAGGCGGTCAGATGCCTCTCCAGCGTCGTGTCCCGAAGGGTGGTTTCAAGAACATCAACCATAAGGAGTACTTCGCCGTGAATCTCTCCACTCTGCAGAGACTGGCAGAGGAGAAGAACCTCACCAAGATCGGTATCGCAGAACTCGTGGCTGCTGGTCTGACCAACGGCAAGGAGTTGGTGAAGGTACTTGGCAACGGTGAACTGAAGGCCAAGATCGAAGTGGAGGCCAATGCCTTCTCAAAGACTGCCGAGGAAGCAATCAAGGCAGTAGGTGGTAACGCAACAAAAATCTAAACAGTAATGAAGAAGTTAATAGAGACACTGAAGAACATCTGGAAGATTGAGGATCTGCGCCAGCGCCTCCTCATCACGCTCCTGTTCGTGGCGATTTATCGTTTCGGCTCGTTCGTGGTACTTCCTGGTATCAACCCGGCTATGTTGAGCCAACTGCAGTCACAGACTGCCGGCGGTCTGATGTCGCTGCTCGATATGTTCTCTGGTGGCGCATTCTCCAACGCATCTATCTTTGCGCTTGGAATCATGCCTTACATCTCTGCTTCAATCGTTATGCAGCTCCTCGCCGTCGCTGTGCCTTACGTTCAGAAGATGCAGCGTGAGGGTGAGAGCGGCCGTAAGAAGATTGCCATGTATACCCGTTGGCTCACAGTGGCCATCCTGTTGTTCCAGGCTCCGGGTTACCTGATGAACCTGAAGATGCAGGCTGGTGCTGCCCTCGCTCAGGGCATCTCCTGGTCTGTGTTCATGGTTCCGGCCGTCATTATCCTGTCCGCAGGAAGTATGTTTATCCTCTGGCTGGGTGAGCGCATTACCGATAAGGGTATAGGAAACGGTATCTCGCTGATCATTATGATTGGTATCATCGCCCGTCTGCCCCAGGCTTTCTTCCAGGAGTTGACGTCACGATTCACCGCCATCTCAGGTGGTGGTCTGGTGATGTTCCTCGTTGAGATCATCATTCTCTATGCAGTTGTTTGTGCATCTATTGTTCTGGTACAGGGCGTCCGTAAAGTGCCCGTACAGTATGCAAAGCGCATTGTAGGTAATCAGCAGGTCGGCGGTGCACGCCAGTATATCCCGCTGAAGTTGTTTGCTGCCAACGTGATGCCTATCATCTTTGCTCAGGCACTGATGTTCATCCCGCTGACACTCGTGCAGTATTCTGCTCCGGAGAATGCCAGTTGGTTTGTCCGTACGATGCTTGATCATCACAGTTGGACCTACAACATCATCTTCGCATTGCTGATCATCGCATTCACATACTTCTATACGGCTATTACGCTCAATCCGACGCAGATGGCCGAGGACATGAAGCGTAACAACGGATTCATCCCTGGCGTTAAGCCTGGTAAGGAGACGGCAGAGTATATCGACACGGTGATGTCGCGTATCACACTGCCCGGATCCTTGTTCATCGCCTTCATCGCTGTGATGCCTGCACTGGCAAGCCTGTTGAATGTGCAGGATGCGTTTTCTCAGTTCTTCGGCGGTACGTCACTGCTGATTCTCGTCGGTGTGGTGCTTGACACACTCGCTCAGATTGAGAGTCATCTGTTGATGCGCCACTACGATGGTTTGCTCAGTTCTGGCCGTATCCACGGCCGTGGCATGGCGGCTTACTAATCTTCTATGAAGATCTACCTGAAGACTGAAGATGAGATAGAACTGATGCGTCAGGCTAACCAACTTGTTGGTAAGACGCTTGGCGAATTGGCAAAACATATCAAGCCTGGAGTAACGACCCTCCAATTGGACAAGATCGCGGACGAGTTCATCAGAGATCATGGTGCCGTCCCGACGTTCAAGGGGTTCCCCAATCCATATGGAGGGCCGTTTCCTGCCAGCATCTGTACGTCGGTGAATGACGTCGTCGTACATGGTGTACCGAATGAGAGCACAGTCCTTAAGGAGGGAGATATCATCTCCGTAGACTGTGGGACGCTCCTGAACGGTTTCAATGGCGACTCTTGCTACACGTTCTGCGTGGGTGAGGTCTCCGACGAAGTCAAGCAGTTGCTCAAAACAACCAAGGAGTCACTTTTCCTTGGTATCGAGCAGGCGGTGGCAGGAAAGCATCTGGGTGATATCAGCAGTGCTGTGCAAGACCACTGCGAGGCACATGGATATGGTGTCGTGCGCGAACTGACTGGTCACGGTATTGGTCGCGAGATGCACGAGGATCCTCAGGTGCCGAACTATGGCAGACGGGGGAATGGTGTGATGCTGAAAGCCAGCATGTGTATCGCCATCGAACCTATGATCACGATGGGCAATCGTTCTATCTGGCTGGACCAGGATCGCTGGACTGTCAGGACCCGCGACGGGAAGCCTGCAGCCCATTTCGAGCATACGATTGCCATCAGGCGAGGCAAGGCTGAGATCCTGTCTTCTTTCGAGGAAGTAGAACAAGTAGAAGGACATTTATATTAATTATATGGCAAAACAATCCGCTATAGAGCAGGACGGAACCATCGTTGAATCGCTGTCGAATGCGATGTTCCGAGTAGAACTTGAGAATGGAGTACAGATCATTGCGCACATCTCTGGTAAGATGAGAATGCATTATATCAAGATCCTTCCCGGTGATAAGGTGAAGGTAGAGATGAGTCCGTATGATCTGACAAAAGGAAGAATTGTATTCAGATACAAATAAACAAAAGAACGATTATGAAGACAAGAGCATCATTGAAGAAGCGTACCCCGGATTGCAAGATTGTACGTCGCAAGGGACGCCTGTTCGTTATCAACAAGAAGAACCCGAAGTACAAAATGCGTCAGGGTTAATGTTAAATATGCATAAAATGTGCGGAGGTTTGAGAAAATCTTCGTACCTTTGCATGCTTTTTAGCAGAATTTCGAAATTTAACGTATTATTTTTTTATTAATTTTCAAATGGCAATAAGAATTGTTGGAGTAGATTTGCCCCAGAATAAGCGTGGCGAAATCGCATTGACTTATATCTATGGTATAGGTCGAAGTAGTTCAGCA
>CACZTJ010000089.1 GCA_902784065.1 uncultured Prevotellaceae bacterium
AGCCAACGAAAGAAGAAACCTTCTGGGAAGTGGTCAAAAAATATATTTGGCCTTACCGCTAACATCTTTTATTCATCAAACAATAAGCAAAGCGTTCTGGTATATTTCTCCAGAACGCTTTTTTCATGTCATCCCGAGCGTACACCCTTTGTCATCCCGCGCGCCCCCTCTGTCATTTCGAGCTTGTCGAGAAATCTCCCTGTCATCTCGACCAACGTGGAGAGATCTCTCCACGTTGGTCGAGATGACAAGAAAAGGGTGGTCGAGATGACATTAGGTGATGGGGCCGGGGATGACATTGTTTCAAAATAAAATGGTGTTTTTTGCATATTATTGAGAAATAATTAGTATCTTTGCAGAGCAGAACGAGACGATTCTATTTAATCAATTCCAACAAAACGAATATAGAAATTATGAATAGTTTGCGTACCTTATTATATATGTTGTCACTGGTGCTGTTGTTGGCCTCATGTACTGAAAAGAAGGTATATAAGATAGGGGTAGCACAGTGCTCAAAAGGCCCTTGGCGTGAGAAAGTGAACAAAGAGATGCTTGCTGCCCAGCATTTATACGAACATGATGTCAAGGTTAGCATTGCTAATTCGGTTGATGACCCTGAATTGCAGGCTCATCTGATAGATAGTCTGGCTCAAACGGACATCGACCTGATGGTGGTTGCTCCCTATGAGGATATACAGATTATCAATGAAGCCATAGCTCGGGTGCTTAAGGCGGGTATTCCTGTTGTCAGCTTTGATCGCAAGACAAGTGCAGACTATACTGCTTTCATTGGTGGCAATAATGTTGAGGCTGGTTATATCATGGGTCAATATATTGCCTCGATAGTCAGAGGCCAGCATCAACCGAAAGGCAAGAAACCTTTGGTGGTAGAGATCACAGGATTGTTGAGCAGTACACCAGCCCTTGAGCGTCACCGTGGTTTTGAATCAGCCATGAAAGCCTTGCCAGAGGTGGAGTATGTTTGTCGGAAAAGCGATTGGTCGAGTGACGCATCCTGTAACATCGTTACTCAATTGATTGATTCGCTCCGGCAGTCTGACGTCAGCCAACTGGACAACACCTTTGTGTTCTGTCACAACGACGGTATGGCCACGGGCGTATATAAAGCTGTGGTAGAGCAGAATGTTGAGGGCCGTATTAAGATTCTTGGTATTGACGGTATGCCTGGCGAGGGGCTGGAGTATGTAAAACTGGGACATCAGATAGGTACCTATTATTATCCTACTCATGGCGAAAAGATTATAAGGCTTGCACTTGATATTTTGACGAAGAAGCCTTATGAGCGCGAAAACCCGTTATTGGGTTTTGTTGTTACGCCCGACAATGTAGATCTGGTCATAACAGAGGCTTCAGAGCTGATGAAGCAGGATGATGATTTGGTGACTATTCACGATAAGCTGGAGGACTCGATGGTGCTATACGACACACAACATAAGGTGCTCATCGGCAGTTTCGTGACTATCGCTATCCTGATCTTGGCTATTATCATGATACTGTTTGCTTTGTGGTTGACGAAGAAGAATATACGGAAGCGTCAGAACATGAATGTGGAGCAGACACTGTTCTATACCGATGCCAGCAACCGGCGGCTACATGAGATATTCGTGACACCTACAGAAGAGATGCCTGCTCCCAAGAGTCAGGATATGTTGTTTGCTGAACAGCTGAATGAGGCTATCCGTAAGAACATGTCGAATCCCAACCTGAAGATGGATGATCTTGGCGAAGAGATGGGATTGAGCCGTGTACAGCTCTACAGGAAAGTGAAGGCCATAACAGGACAGACGCCTGTGGAACTGTTACGGCAAATGAGGTTGCAACAGGCTTACGCCTTGCTGATATCGACCACTAAGACTGTAGGCGAGATAGCATACGATGTAGGCTTTGGCACGCCTGGTTATTTCTCGAATTGCTTTAAAAAACAGTTTGGTAAGTATCCTACAGAGCTAAGGGCGGAGTAGCATCCGCCCTTAGCCTTTATATAAAGGGCAGTTGATGATTTTGACATAATAGTCAACGATTGTTTCATGAAACATTTTTGTGAGGCTATGAACGATTTTTTCTATTCGCGAATATGATAATGTAGTACTTTTGCGGCATTATTAATTCATAATAGTACAAACTTTATCAAATTCGACAATGGAAAAACTAAAAAAACTTTTTCTGAGTTTTGTTCTCCTCTCTGTCAGTACGCTTATGTACGCGCAGACGGAGATCAAAGGTACCGTCGTTGACACAAAAGGCGAAACGATTATCGGTGCCACAGTGATGGAGAAGGGAACCTCGAACGGTACAATTACCGATTTCGATGGTAACTTCACAATTAAGGTAAAAGAGGGAGCCATCCTCGTTTTCACTTACATCGGTTACCAAACAACAGAAGTGCCTGCACAACAGGACATGAAGGTGACGATGGTGGATGATGCCGAGGTGCTGCAAGAGGTGGTCGTTACTGGTTATACCACCCAGCGCAAGGCCGATCTGACTGGTGCCATCTCAACGGTAAGCGTTGACGAGATTGCCAAGCAGAACGAGAACAACCCGATGAAAGCGCTGCAGGGACGCGTGCCAGGCATGAACATTACAGCTGATGGTAATCCCTCTGGTGCTGCAACGGTTCGCATCCGTGGTGTCGGAACCTTGAACGACAACGATCCCCTTTATATCATCGATGGCGTGCCTACCAAGGCCGGTATGCACGAGCTGAACGGAAACGATATTGAGAGCATCCAGGTATTGAAGGATGCTGCTTCGGCCAGCATCTATGGTTCACGAGCTGCTAACGGTGTGATTATCATCACCACTAAGAAGGGTAAGGATGGTAAGATAAAAGTAAACTTCGACGGAAGCATTGCCGCCTCTTTCTACATAAATAAGATTGAGACGATGAATGCGAGTGAGTGGGGTAGAGCCTACTGGCAGGCAAGTGTCAACGATGGTTTGAACCCCAGTAATAATAACCTGGGCTATAATTACGACTGGAGCTATGACATAAAAGGTAATCCTGTCCTCAACAAGATGACGATGAACATGTTCCTTGATGAGAATGCGTCTGTACGTGCAGGCGATACTGACTGGTTTAAAGAGATTACCCATACAGGTGTTATACAGCAGTATAACCTGTCTGTCAGCAACGGCTCTGAGAGGGGCTCCGCATTCTTCTCTATTGGTTACTACGATAACCAGGGTACGATCAAGGATACTTACTTCAATCGTCTGTCGGCTCGTGCCAATGCAGATTACAAATTACTCAAGGATATAGTGGTTATTGGCGAGAACTTCACCGTCAACCGTACGAAGGGCGTTGATGCTCCTGGGGGCGTATTGGAGCATGCTTTGGAGTTTAATCCAAACTTCCCTATCTATGCAGAGAACGGCAAGTACGCTCAGGCTCTTGGCGCCTATTCAGAGCGTGAGAATCCGTTGAGCATGATCGCTAATGCGAAAGACAACGAATATACCCAGTGGCGTATGTTCGGTGATGTACACCTCAGTATCACTCCATTCAAGAATTTCATGATTCGTACCACTCTTGGTATGGACTATACACAGAAGGAGCAGCGTTTCTTCACCTATCCCATTCCTAACGGTAAGGTGATGCGCACCGACAGTGCTGTTGAGGGTAAGCAGGAGCATAACATGCGCTGGATGTGGAATGCCATTGCTACGTATAACCTGGAGATCGGCAAGCATCGTGGTGATGCCATGATCGGTACAGAGGTGAACCGTCAAGACTATAAGATGTATAGCGCCAAGCGTTATGAGCTTGCAATTTTGAATACTGATTATATGTGGCCCTCAGCTGGTGCTGGTCGCCAACTGGCAGATGGCTTCGGTGAAGGTTTCTCATTGGTTTCTTTCTTCGGTAAGATCAACTATACTTATGATGACAAGTTCTTGGCTTCCTTTACCATTCGTCGTGATGGCTCAAGCCGCTTCGGTTCCAACAACCAGTATGGTACATTCCCCTCAGTCAGTGCAGGATGGCGCATCTCACAGGAGAAGTTTATGGAGGGCACAAAGGGTTGGTTGGATAACCTGAAGCTGCGTTACTCTTGGGGTCAGACTGGTAACCAGGAAATCTCTAATACAGCACGCTATACACTTTATAAGGCTGTGATATCTACAGGCCTTTGGGGAAGCGGACAGGCAGGTACTTCTTATGATATCAATGGCACAAACGGTGGATACGAACTTCCTAATGGCTATGTGCGCAACCAACGTGGTAATGATGATATCAAGTGGGAGACCACTACACAGCATAATATTGGTCTTGACTTTGGTGTCTTAGGAAATGAGATTTATGGTAGCTTCGACTGGTATAATAAGAAGACTAAGGACATCCTCTTGCTGATGGATGGTATTGCAGCTATGGGTGAAGGCTCTGGCCAGTGGATCAATGCCGGTGAGGTAAAGAACAATGGTTGGGAATTCACCGTAGGCTATCGTCATGCTCTGCCTAACGGCTTCTCATGGGATATTAACGGAAACATTAGTAAATATAATAACGAAATCACCAAACTGCCTGAGACAGTAGCTGCTAAAGGTACTTATGGTGGTAACGGTGTGAAGAGCGTTGTGGGGCATGCCATGTTCTCACAGGTGGGTTACATCTACGATGGTATCTTCAAGAGCCAGGATGAGATCGACAATCATGCTGTACAAGAAGGTGCAGGATTGGGCCGTATCCGTTATAAGGATCTGAACGGTGATGGTCGCATTACCGAGGAAGATCAGGATTGGATCTATGATCCGACACCCGACTTTACATGGGGTCTCAATATCTACCTGCAGTATAAGGACTGGGATATGACCATGTTCTGGCAGGGCGTTCAGGGCGTTGACGTAGATTGTAGAGGTTATAAATCTCAGACCGACTTCTGGGCTAACTCAGCCATCAATGTTCCTTATCTGAACAAGGGCGTTCGCTTGCTTGATGCATGGAGTCCGTCTAACCCCGATAGCAATATTCCTGCTCTCACCACGTCGGATACAAACAACGAAGGTCGTGTATCTTCTTATTATATCGAGAATGGTTCATACGCTAAATTGCGTACAATACAGATTGGTTATAATATGCCAAAGCAGCTGGTCGATAAACTGCACTTGGATCGTATTCGTCTCTATGCTTCGGCTCAGAACCTGATAACGATCAAGAGCAGCAATTTTACAGGTGCCGATCCTGAGAATCCTGGATTCAACTATCCTATTCCACTCAATCTCACATTCGGTGTGAATGTCTCGTTTTAAAAGGTAAATAGTAGAAATAGTAAAAAGAAAATAAAACGATTATGAAGACAAATATAATATTCAATAAGGTAAGGAACTTGGCTAAAGCGGTTTTACCATTTTACCTTTTTGCCATTTTACCTTTAGCTACAGGCTGCTCACATTTCCTGAATGAACAGGTGCCGCAGGCTACGCTGACTCAGGATGAGGTGAAGAGTCCTGAATATATAGATAACTTGCTGATTTCAGCATATGCCGGACTGGTAACGATTGAGGACATGAATGCTTCATTCTCACTATGGAACTACGATACCCGCTCTGACGACGCTTACGTAGGCGGATCAGACTTCTCTGATGGTGAACCTTTCCACCGTTTGGAAAAAAGTGTTGGTGTGATGACCACTGATTGGCCGTTTAGCTCTATTTGGACACGTTTCTACAACTATCTGAGCCGTGTCAACCTGTCGCTCGACGTCCTGGCAAGTGCTGATCAGAGCAATAATACCATCATACAGCGTACAGCCGAGATGAAGTTCCTGCGTGCCTATGGTCACTTCCAGCTGAAGCGCCTGTTCAAGAAGATTCCTTTCGTGAACAAACCTAACATGACAGAGGATGACTACAACAACCTCTCGAACACAGAATATTCTAACGATGAAGGCTGGCAGCAGATCATCAACGATCTGGAGGATGCCTATGCGGTTCTTCCTGTTACACAGGTAGAAAAAGGTCGTCCAACAAAGGCTGCATGCGCCGCATTCCTGGCTAAGGTATATCTCTATAAGGCATACCATCAGGATGATGCTAACAACAATCAGGTTACAAGCATCAGCGAAGCTGACCTGCAGAAGGTGGTTGAATATACCAATACTTCCCTCTATGCGGGTTATGGCTTGGAGCCCGACCTGTTTAACAACTTCCGTCCTGAGGAGCAGTACGAGAATGGTAAGGAGAGTATCTGGGCTATCCAGTACTCTAAGAACGATGGTACAGTGTATGGCAACCTGAACTTCTCTAACCGTCTGATCGTACCATGTATTCCTAAGGTACACGATTCAGGTTGTGATTTCTACAAGCCGTCTCATAATCTGGTAAACGCCTACCGTACCAATAGCGATGGACTTCCTATGCTCGACAATTTTAATGATGTCGATTACACAGTAGGTTCAAACCAGACAGTTGATCCCCGATTGTTCGAGACAGTTGGTGTTCCAGGCACCCCTTATATGTACAATACCAACTTCATGATCAGTGAGACCAATGCATGGAGCCGTTCTGGTGGTACGTTCGGATACTTGGTATCACTGAAGCAGAATGTTGACCCTGCACTGACAGACCTCTATCTGTTCCTGTGTGACTCACAGTGGGCCAGTTCGATGAACCGTATTGTATTCCGATTTGCCGACGTGCTGCTGATGCGTGCTGAGGCTCTGGCTCAGCTGGGACAGGCATCAGAGGCTATTGCACTGGTGAATCAGATTCGTGACCGCGCAGCCAAGTTGGCAACCAGTAGTGTAGTATCTGGCTATCCAAACAAATACAATGTTCACTATGCTGTTGGTAAGTACAATGGTTCATACTCAAAGGAGGAGGCCATGAAGATTATTAAGATGGAACGTCGTCTGGAGCTGGCTTTGGAAAGTGAGCGTTTCTTCGACCTCGTACGTTGGGGCGATGCTGCCACAGTGCTGAACAAGTTCTATACCACAGAGAGTGAGAAGATGAACTTCCTTGATGGTGCACAGTTTACTGCCAACAAGAATGAGTACCTTCCTATTCCTTGGGAGCAGATGGCT
>CACZTJ010000090.1 GCA_902784065.1 uncultured Prevotellaceae bacterium
AGCGTTATAGCGAAACCGCACACAAATAGTAACAATCTGAAAAAATGATTCATTTTTCTCTCCATAATTAATAAAGTAGTTTTATATGTGAATTAAAAAAATTAATAAATTGTAAGTGCAAAGATAAGAAACATTTCTGAAACTTGCAAGTTTTGATCTTTATTTTTTCAAGAAATCCGCCATTTTTTGTTTTAAGGCGAGCGGAGTCGAGATGACAAAAAAGGGGCATCCAATCGGATGCCTCGCTTATTTCTCTGAAAAGAGGACCTGGATGACGGTCTGTCCGACAGCCTGAAGGGTGGACTTATCGATATGGTCCATCGTGTCGTTGACGGTGTGCCAGGTAGGACCGAAACTACTCTGCTGACAATCCGGATAATGAGAGATAATGTCGATACAGGGTATTTTTGCCACCCTGTTCACAGAGATATGATCATCGGTGATAGAGCCTCCCGTCTGCATGGGGAAGCGACTCCCAAAACCCACTACCTGAGCAGCCTGCCACACCTTATCAACCACCCCGGCAGCATACTGCATAGACAAGCCTTCCTTGTAGAACTGTGCGCCCTGACCACCTACCATGTCAAGTAGGATACCAAAACGATAGCGCTTTGCCTGTTGCTTAGTACAGTGCTCAGCCCAATACTGCGAACCTAATGCCCACGAGTCGCCAATATCGGTCGCATCACTCCATTGAGGCACACCCCAGTCTTCGGCATCGAAACACACGAAGTCAACACCCAGTTTCAGACTATCGTTCTGCAACAGGCGGGCCACCTCAAGCATCACTGCCACCCCACTCGCTCCATCGTTCGCCGCCATGACTGGCTTCTTCCAGTTGGCCTCGTCTGGATCATTATCTGCCCAAGGACGACTATCCCAGTGGGCACAAAGCAAGAGGCGTGAAGTCTGCTCAGGCAGATAGCTCGCCATGATGTTCGTAGCCTTCAGAGGTGTACCGTCGTAGCCTTTCAGCGTGGCCTCCTGGCGCGTGACAGTCATGCCATAATGCTGGAACTTGGCGACAATCCAATCGCCACATGCATCGTGGGCCGCACTGTTCATCGTGCGAGGACCAAAGTCGCACTGCTGCTGACAGAACTGATAAGCACTGTCGGCGATAAACATCGGACCTACGGGTTTCAATGTTATATCCGTATCAGAGGTCTGCTTGCGCAGGCCGCAAGCCGTCAAAGAGGCTGCGACACAAACCAAACAGACCAGTTTTTCAAAATATCTCATATTACTTCTTACTGTTTTGTACGTGAGCCATCACCCGCATGAAATTGCCGCCCCAGATCTTCTGGATATCCTGCTCGCTATAGCGGCGAGCCAGCAACTGACGGGTGAAATTGATCAGTTCGGAAGAGTCGGCCAGTCCACGCACACCACCATCACCATCGAAATCAGTACCAAGCCCCACATGGTCAATGCCCATCACGTCGATGGCATGGTCGAGATGAGCCATCACATCGAGGATCGTAGCCTCACCATCGGCTTTCAAGAAGCCGTGATAGATGGTAGTCTGAGCCACACCACCCTTAGCTGCCAACGCCCGCATCTGGTCATCGGTGAGATTACGGGGATGATCGCACAGCGCACGGCTACTGCTATGACTGCACACGATGGGCTGAGCGCTGATGTCGAGCGCATCATAGAAACTCTTCTCGCCACCATGACTGAGATCGACAACGATGCCCAGGCGATTCATCTCACGAATCACCTGCTCGCCAAAGTCACTCACACCATTGTGGGTGTTGCTGCCACGGGCAGAATCGCATATATCGTTGTCACCGTTATGGCAGAGGGTGATATATACCACGCCACGATTGGCAAAGTGCTGCAGGTTCTCCAGCTTCCCTTCGAGTGCCAACCCGTTCTCAATACCCAGCATGATGCTCTTCAGTCCTTGATGCTTATGCATCCAAAGGTCGTTGGGGGTACGGGCGATGGCTATATAGTCTTTGTTCTCGCTGACAATCGTCTCAATCTTATCGAAGATCAGGTCGGCATAGGCCTTAGGCCCTGAAACATCGAAGCTCACGTTATCTGAGAACTTCTCACCAGCCTTGGGCTGCGGCAGGTAAGCCACCATGATGGTAGCATCCTGACGTCCCTCAGTCATCTTATGCAGATCGACAAGGATCTTGGGGTCACGATGATCAAAGTGGATACCTTGGGGGAAAAACATCGGTGTGTCACAATGGGTATCGAGCGTCAGGATACGGTCGTGGGTCTGGTGAGCCTGACGATAGGCTGCAGCCTCAGCAACCAACCACTGGAACAAGGGAAGTCCCGTCTCCAAACACTCAGGATGCCACTGCACACCCAGGATCGACTTAAACTCGGTACTCTCTATCGACTCGATGATACCATCAGTTGCTTTTGCCACCACACGGAACTTATCACCAGGTGCCTTCACCGCCTGATGATGGAAACTATTCACATGAAGAGGTCTTGGATACGATGCATAGATATGATCAAGTATCGAATCCCTTTCGATTCTCACGCTATGCGTGGGCTCTGAGCGATCGGCATCCTGCGAATGTTTCACAGTGGCCTGGTCGCTGATGTCCTGAGCCACCTCTCCTCCTAAGGCGATGGCAAGGGTCTGGATACCACGACAAATGCCCAACATCGGAATCTGGCGATTGTAAGCCAGACGCGTTATCAACAGTTCCGGCAGATCGCGTTCCTTGTTGATACCACCCAACTTCACGGAAGGTTCCTCACCCGTCCATAACGGGTTATAGTCGCCCCCGCCACTGAGAATCAGACCATCGATACGCGACAGAGTGTTCACGATGGTATCTGCATCAGCGATGGGTGGGATGATGACTGGCACACCTCCTGCTGCCACCACGGATTTGTAATAGCCCTGGGAGAGTTTACAAGTCAGATCGTCGTAGTTGCCTGTGATACCGATGACTGGCCGATGGTCAGCCTCCGGAAAACGGGTATAGACGGCATCAAGGTAATGTTTTAGGTCGAAAGTATCGTTCATTTCTTCTCCTCTTCTTCAAGTGTGATTGGAATCTCACGCTTCAGACTCTGCTCCAGTGAGATCAGCGTCTCTGTGGCTGTCACACCAGGAATCCCCTGCAACTTGCCGTTCAGCAGATCCATCAGCTGCTCGTTGTCACGGGCATAGAGTTTTACCATCATGGTGTAAGGCCCCGTCGTGAAATGACATTCCACCACCTCAGGGATATGCCTCAGGCGCTCCACCACGTCCTTATACATCGAACCCTTCTCAAGAGTTATACCCACATAAGTGCAGGTGGAATAACCCAAGCTCTTCGGGTTGACATCGAAGCCACTACCTGTGATGACACTGGCGTCGATAAGATGTTGTACACGCTGGTGGATGGCTGCACGCGACACGTTACACTCGGCTGCGACATCCTTAAAGGGGATTCGGGCATTCTTTGACAGGATGCTCAAAATCTTCTTGTCCAAAAGATCAATTTTTTCCATTGTTCGTCATTTATGTTACATTTTGAAAGCAAAAGTAACGCTTTTTATTGAACAATGCAACTTTTTTGGGAAAAAAATCAAAAAAAGTGTGCCACTTTCGTGACACACTTACTTATTTCTTGACAATACCTACTAATTCTACATCGAAAATCAGTGCACTGTATGGTTGGATCTTACCAGCACTCTTTTCGCCATAAGCCAGATAATAGGGAATGAACAACTGCCATTTCGAACCTACGGGCATCATGGTCAGAGCCTCAGTCCAACCCTTGATCACCTGCGTGGGTTTAAACTCTGAAGGTTTGGTGTCGTGTTTTGATGAAGCGTCGAACACGGTGCCATCGATCAGACGACCCTCATAGTTCACCTGTACCGTCTGATTCTCCAGGGGCACCTCGCCGTCACCCTTCACAAGTACCTTATACTGCAGACCGCTGGGCAGCACGATCACACTGTCATTCTTGGCATTCTCCATCAGGAACTTCTCGCCGGCCTCACGGTTAGGACCATAGAGGCGCTCATCCTTTGCAAGCTTATCGGCAGCACGCTTCTGGGAGAAGAACTTCTCGGCAACATCATAGGTAAAGATGGTTGTATCACCCTCCAGAGCTGCAATGAATCCTTTATGGAGCAGAGGGGCTACAATAGAGTCGGGAGAGTCCTTAAACTCCTCTGTAATACCAGGCACCATACGCTCATTAATCTGACGGGCAATATCAAGGCCCACCATATAAGCCTTCTGCTTGGGATTGTCAGCGTTGCGAAGTCCCTCGCGCAAACCACGAACAAAGTCAGTCATCAGCGTAGTATCCACTTTCTGCTGGAGCAGATAGGGGATCAGACCATTGGTGAGTGCCACACCAGCTGCATAACTCAATGAGTCAGAACTGTTGTTCAGCTTAACGGGCTGAGCAGGGAACACTACCTCCCTATTCTTTTTCTTGATCGCCTCTACGGGAGAAAAAGAAGCACTCACCACGAGGGCGAGTGCCAATAATATCGTCTTCTTCATTATCTCTTAGTGTTTGCCTCCAGCAATTCAATCTTGAAGATCAGTACAGAGAAAGGCTTGATGTCACCCTGCTCACGCTCGCCATAAGCCATGTCCTGAGGAATATAAACCTCCCAGACAGAACCTGCAGGCATGTGGCAGAGAGCCTCAGTCCAACCCTTAATCACCTGGTTAGCACGGAACACAGCAGGCTCGCCACGCTTGTAAGAGCTGTCGAACACGGTACCGTCGATCAGGCGACCTTCGTAGTTCACCTTTACAAGTGAAGTGTCGCTGGGAACAGCACCTTTACCCTCTGTGAGCACCTTGTACTGAATGCCCTTATCAAGTGTCTTCACGCCTTCCTTCGTGGCATTCTCCTTCAGGAACTTCTCACCAGCCTCCTTATTCGGACCATAAGTCTTTTCCATCTCACGAGCCTTGATCTGCTGCATCTTCGACTGAGCCAGCAGCTGAGCCTGATCCATCGTCATCAGAGCCTTCTTACCAGTTGTTCCGCTGATAAAGGCAGCCATGAAGTTCTTCAAAGAGATGGTCTTGGTAGAATCGTCACCAAACACCTCACGGTTGATACCCTTGATCATACGGTTAGAGATCTGCTGACCAATCTGGATACCAGCGTAGTAAGCAGCTTTCTTAGCATTGTCACCAGCGTTCACACCCTCGTTAAGACCCTTGATGAACTCACCCATATAAGCGGTGTCAACACCCAGACTACCAACGAGGTACTCCTTCAGACCCTGAGTCTGAGCCATACCGATGGCGTAGCTCATGGTGTCTACATCTGTCTTCAGACTGGCTTTTGGAGCCGAGTTACCGCAAGCAGTAAAACCTGCAGCAACGATAGCCATAACGGCTACAAACAATAATTTCTTCATTTCTCTATATTTTAAAAACTTTACTTTCACTTACTTATACCACCTGAATCAGCTCTACATCGAAGATCAGCGCTGCAAACGGAGGAATAGAAGCACCTGCACCACCTTCGCCGTAACCCAGACGGTAAGGGATGAAGAAGCGGTATTTAGCACCCTCCTGCATCAGCTGCAGACCCTCTGTCCAACCAGCAATCACCTGCTGAAGAGGGAAGGTAGCGGGCTCACCACGCTTGTAGCTACTGTCGAAGATGGTTCCATCGATCAACGTACCCTCATAATGGCACATCACAGTATCCTTGGCTGAAGGCTTCTTACCGTTGCCCTCTTTCAGTACCTGATACTGCAGTCCGCTGGGAAGTGTCACCACCCCATCCTTCTTGGCATTCTCTGCCAGATATTTCTCACCAGCCTCCTTGTGTGCCTTTCCTTGCTCGGCACGCTCGGCCTGAATCTTCTCGTTCTGCTTGGCAAAATACTCCTGAACAATCGTCTGAGCCTCACGATGAGACACCTTCAGCTCCTGACCCTCCAGCACATCCTTGATAGCCTGTGCAAAATCATCGGCACTGATATTCTCAGCACCCATCTGGGCAAGCTGCTGACCGATTCCCAGGCCCAAAGCATAGCTTAATTTATCCATTCTTTCTTTAATATAATAATGTGTAACTTCTAAAATCGGGCGCAAAGATACAATAAATTTTAGACATAAGAACATAAGAACATATTTTTTTTAGTTTCTTTTGTTCTTTTGTTTAAAAATTCGTATCTTTGCAGAGGAATAAACCTAAATGAATATGAAAAAGATCGTTGTTTTAACTGGCGCAGGCATGTCAGTGGAGAGTGGTCTGAAGACCTTCCGCGATGCCGATGGTCTGTGGGAGAACTATCCCGTGTCTAAGGTGGCCACCCACGAAGGTTGGGAGGCTGACCCCACACTAGTGACCAATTTCTATAATATGCTCCGCAAGAAATGCTGGAACGTGAAACCCAATGAGGGTCATCGGTTGGTGGCCAAGTTGGAAGAGAAGTACGACGTAACGGTTGTCACGCAGAATGTGGATAACCTCCATGAGATGGCAGGTTCGTCGAAAGTCATCCATCTGCATGGTGAGCTGATGAAGGTGTGCTCCAGCTACAATGTGGACGATCCACGCTATCAGGTGACGCTCACCCCCGACAACTGCGAGGTGGAACCTGGCACCAAGGCAGGCGATGGTTCCCTGCTCCGTCCGTTTATCGTATTCTTCGGCGAGGCAGTGCCTAACATCTCCGTAGCAGCGGAGGAGGTACAGGAGGCCGACATTCTGGTGATCATCGGCACTTCACTGGTGGTCTATCCCGCTGCAGGCTTGCTGCACTATGCCCGTCCTGACGTGCCCATCTACCTCATCGATCCCAACCCCATCAATGTCGGTAGTCGTGTGACGCAGATTCAGAAGGGTGCCTCCGAAGGCATGAAAGACCTAAGTGAGATCCTGATGAAGTAAAGAAATCCCCGCCGGATGGCGGGGATTTCTTTTATTTCGGCTGCAGGTCAGCGTACGCTTTGTACGCATCGAAGCACGGACAGCCGATGCAGGTCTTCGAGCAGTCGCCGCATGGTAACCTTCTGTTCAGCCGTGCGTGTGTCGTCGGGTTGACCGCGGGCATCAAGTCCCCCTTCGTAGCAGATGCCGATGGAGTGGGTATTGTAATGATGCCCTTTTACGAGGCAGTGGGCGCCGATCATCCACTCCGGGCGACCTGGCTCGATCGTTCCGTCACGACGGATCACGTAATGGTAACCGATACCCAACTTATAATGTCGGTCTTCGCGGTGCCATGTATCGATCTGAGCTGCCGACGATGTCTGGTCGGGCTTCACTGCCGAACAATGAATAACTAATAACATGATGGTTCTCATCTTCTCTCTCACTTTTTAAATGATCGTGCAAGACACCGCACCGAGTGCTGTCAGCACTGCCGAAGCAATCGACACGATAATCTGCGCAATAAACTTAGCTGTCTCTTTTTTACTCATAGGATAAATGTTTTAAGTTAGATTTCCCTGTCATCCCGCTGTCACCTCGAGCGACCTTAATGTCATTTCGAGCGAAGTCGAGAAATCTCATGAGATCTCTCCATGCGCTTCGCTTAGTCGAGATGACATTATAGATTAATCATCATCGATGGGCGAATCATCGCCGCCACCACCGCCTGAGTTGCCACCGGTATTACCGCCAGTATTGCCACCGGTATTGCTGCCGGTGTTACCCCCCTGGTTGGTATTACCGCCCTCTGACGGAGCATCACCGCCCTTCAATCTGGCAACAGCTGTAGCGATAGGAACCAAAGTCGTAACACTCTTTTTCTTGCCATCGATGGTCACTGTCTCGGTGTCGATGATGTTACGCAATTCCAGTGAGCACTGATCCTTGAAGGCCGGACCTGCCAGGTTGTCGAGCTTCGACTGGTTCGGGATGAATCGGATATGGATCGCCTTTACCACATCTGACGGGTTCAAGCCCTCCATAGCTGCGATGTTCATCACCGATGTCTTCACCTCACAGGTTGGTCGGAAGATACCCAGATCGCCCAGCTGAACTGGGATGCCCTGTGCCACCAGTTCGGGCAGGCAATCCGTGACCATCGAGAGGATGTTTTCGATGTCACCGCGACTGTACTTTGAGCCATGATCGATCATGTGCTGTGCGAAGCCTCGGATGGTGAGCGTCTTCTGCAGGTCAACCTCGGGGTAATACTTGCCGAAGCCTGTGTTCTTTGAATTCTTGTTCTGTCTGAGATTGATTCCCATGACAGGATTGTTTACTAATGCCATAAGCGAATTACTTTAAAGATTAAACAATAAAATTACAGATTCTAGCTCTACGAGCTAAGCGCGCGCTGTGACGAGGTACGTGGGTCGTGGGTGTCGAGCTACGTGGGTCGCGGCCGTCGAGCTACGTGCCTCGTTACCGTCGAGCCCCTGCCTCGGTGTTTGCAATGGCAAAGGTACGACATTACGAGAGCGGCAGCTGTGCTGTTTTGTGCGGTTCAGTACGCTTCATGGCTCTTTTCCTGGAAGAATGCTGTTTTTCATGGTTCGCAGAGGTATTCTACTATCAGTTCCACCTCACGGCGGGTGTAGCGGTGGGCATGGGGCGGCGAGTTCAGCTCATGCAGCTTTTCGCGCAGTTCGGTGCAGTAGTTAATCCAGTAGTTCAGGTTGTTCATCGCGCCCTTCTTCGTCTTGCTATCGGGGAAATAGAGCATGGCCAGTTCCGACTTGCCGTAGCTGCGTATCTCGAACGGCTTCACCGGCTCGCCTTTCTGGTTAAGGAGTTGCAACAGTTCTTTCAGTGCTTTTTCTGTCATATCAGGAAACGATTTAAATGGTGAAAAGGAAGTCTATCAGATCGATCTTGGCTGCTTTCTGGGCAGGTGTGGCATGCTGCTCGAGGATGGTGCTGACACGGATGGGCGGCGATTCCTCCCAGAAGGGCGAGCTCATGACCTCCTGCGCCGTCTGGTACCAATAGCGGTAAGCCTTGCCGTCGGGGTCGGTATCGGGAAAGAGCACGATCCTGCGCCCCCTGAGCGGACGGAACTTGTCGGCCTTGAGCTCATAGAGACCGCCCGATGCCAGCCAGACGTACTGCGGGTAGTGCTCGCTGAGGATGACGGCCGTCTTCTCTGCCTCTACGATGGCAATGGTGTCGCCCGGTGCTCCGATCAGCAGATGCAGGCCGAACAGGCAGTGAAAGGACTCGTGCTCCGTCTTAGGCTGACGGCTGCGCTGGCTCAACAGCGCACTCACCCAGGTGGGGTTCTGCTGCTTGCAGCGGTGGCAGTCGAGGCCGTAATACATCACCTTGCCATCATGGGGCTTGCCCTCATGGTCGATCTGCCAGAAGATCACGCCGCCGTTTTTCGATCCACCCAGCAGATAGCGGCAGGCGGCATGGAGCATCTGCTCGAAGGAGAGGTAGCCACAGCCGACCACTGCCTGGCAGAACTGCGTGTTGATCGTCCAGCTGCGCTGCACCATCGAGGCGGGATGATAGAGATGGAACCACTCTTGCTGCTGCCGGCGGATTATCGTCCTAAAGCTGGGGGTTAGGATCTGATTGAGTTTCGTCATTGTCTTTTGTCTTTTTGAGGCTGCTGATTCCTGCTAGAGTAACACCCCTTCCTACTATAGCCTCCCTTTAAAGGGGAGGGCTATATAGAAGGGGGTGGTTACTCAAAGCGGAATGAGCATCACCACCACGCGCCCGCAACGGTCGTTGGTCTTCCTGATCACTCGCTGTTCCTCGGCCATGGCAAAGATTTTCTTGAAATAGCTCTGCCGCTGGATGCCCGCCTCGCTCATGGCAGCCTTCTCAAAGTCAGGATAGCCCATGATGGAGCGGCCGCCCATCACGTTCTCAAACAGCTTCCTGAGATCCCACTCCCAAGGGCAGTTCGGATCGTCGGGGTGCCTGATGATATACGTGCGGTTCATCGTCTCCACCGAAGCCTTGCCATAGTTAGAAAACCCGCTGTCACCTGAGTTGCCGCCGTCGGCTGGCACAGGCAGACCGCTATCGTCCATCCTGTAATACACGGGGCCGTCGATGTCGTATTTCCTGGTCATCGACTGCTCGATGCAGAAAGTGGGCCTCTCGGCATCCTTCTGTCTGAACTTCTGGCAGACATACACCTCGAAAGCCTTGTTGGTCAGCTCCGTGCCCAGCCAGCCTCTCAGACCTCGGTTCTCGGCGCTGCGGTTCTGGTGGATCACGGTCACCACGTTGCATTTGTGCTCCTGACTGAGCTTCATAAAACTCTCTATCAGCTCCTGCGCCTTCTCGCCGTTGTTGATGTCGCTGATCAGGTCGCGCACGTTGTCCACGATCAGGATGTCGGGCTGGTAGGCATGCACGCCTTCGGCGATGAGGTCATAGCGCTCGCTGACGCTTACCGACCGCACGTTGAACACAAAGAACTGATCTTCGGGAAACTCGCCATCTACGAGCCGCATCACGCGCTTCTTCAGGATATACTGGGTGCTCTGCGGATTCTGTTCGGTGTCAACCCACATCACCTTCAACGGCTGTTCCCTGATACGCTCGATACCGAGCAGCCCACCCTGCTCCCGGCGCCTGGCGCAGCAGGCCATCAGGATCGAGATGAGTACCGTCTTGCCGGTCTTGGCCTGACCAGTAATCACGGTCAGGTCTTTTCGTGGCATACAGGGCTTGCCTTTGATGTTAAACAGGAACTCCTCATCCTGGATGTCGCTGGTCGATACGATCCGCAGCTTGTCGAGATCAATGAGCAGGGGTGTAATCACTGAGGCCTCTCCTGCTTTGGAGAGATCCTCTGAAACCATGTTTTTGTTTGTTGTCATAACTTTGCTTGTTTGTTGTTGATTGTCAGGTGCGCACCTTACGTGGGGCAAAGTTACGAAA
>CACZTJ010000091.1 GCA_902784065.1 uncultured Prevotellaceae bacterium
AAAGTCATGCTGAGTGTTGATGAACTGGTTGACAGACTGATTGATCTGTCATTTGCTGAGGATATCGGCGATGGCGACCATACCACGTTGTGCTGTATTCCTGAGGATGCAATGGGCAAGAGCCATCTGCTGATTAAGGAAGACGGTATCCTGGCTGGTATAGAGATCGCCAAGGAGGTGTTCCGTCGTTTTGACCCCACGATGCAGGTGGAGGTGCTGATGGGCGACGGTACACGTGTGAAGAAGGGCGACATCGCGATGGTGGTGACGGGAAAGATCCGTTCGCTGCTACAGACGGAGCGCCTGATGCTGAACATCATGCAGCGTATGAGCGGTATCGCTACGATGACCGACAAATATGTGCAGCGACTGAAAGGTACGAAGACCCGTGTGCTTGACACCCGTAAGACAACCCCAGGTATGCGTATGCTGGAGAAGCAAGCCGTGAAGATCGGCGGTGGCTGTAACCATCGTATCGGACTCTTTGACATGATCCTGCTGAAGGACAATCATGTGGATTTCGCAGGTGGAATCACCAATGCCATCGATCGTTGTCATGCCTATCTGAAGGAGAAGGGCCTCGACCTGAAGATTGAGATTGAGGTGCGTTCGTTTGATGAGTTGCAGCAGGTGCTGGATCACGGTGGCGTGGATCGTATCATGCTCGACAACTTCAGCGTGCCTGACACGAAGAAGGCAGTAGATATCATAGGCGGCAAGTATGAGACGGAGTCGAGTGGTGGCATCACCTACGACACCATCCGTGACTATGCCGAGCAGGGTGTGGATTTCATCTCAGTAGGCGCATTGACACACTCTGTGAAAGGACTCGATATGTCGTTTAAGGCATGTTAAGTCTGTTTCTGAGTATCCTGTTAAGCATCTATCACCCGCCAGTGAGTTATGACATATCATTGGCGGGTAATTTTGGTGAGCCCCGTCCCAACCATTTTCATGGTGGGATTGACATCAAGACCGACGGGGTGGAGGGTAAGGCGATCTATGCCATCGGCGACGGCTATGTGAGTAGGGTGACGATGGGGCTCTATGGCTTTGGTAATGCGGTGTATGTGACGCATCCCGAGGGCTATACCAGCGTGTATTGTCATTTGAAATCGTTCTCTCCCCGTATCCAGGCCGCTCTGCGCCGTTATCAGTATCAGCATGAGACGAGTGAAGGCGATGCCTATTTCTCGGCTGTGGAGTGCCCTGTGTCACAAGGACAGCTGATAGCCCTCAGTGGCAATACGGGTAATAGCATGGGGCCGCATCTGCATCTGGAGATACACGACACAAAGACTTGGGATATGCTTGACCCGTGTGATTTCTTAGGTGATTATATCAACGACACTATACCGCCTAAGGTGAGAGGCTTGATGGTCTATCCGCAGGCAGGTGAGGGTGTGGTCAACGGTAAGAGCGAGAAACAGATGATCCGTGTTGCTGATAACCAGCCGCCAAAGCTGAAGGCGTGGGGAAAGGTGGGTTTTGCGCTGTGGGCGAATGACTATATGCAGAACTCCAATAACCATCACGGCATCCGGGAAACGATCTTGATGGTTGACAGTCAGACCGTGTTTACAGCAACAGTGAATAGGATTCCTGTGGCTTGCAATACGCTAGTTAACTCGTGGGGGGACTATGATTACTGGTATCACACGCATGTCTGGTTTCTGAAGTCGTTTGCAGAGCCTGGTAACACGCTACCGTTTCTCTATACCCAGAAAGACAGGGGTATCATCGACTTCAACGAGGAACGTGATTATGTGCTGACCTATGTCCTCAGTGACTTCCGAGGTAATGAGGTGAGGTATAGCTTCACCGTGAGAGGAGAGAAAACAGAGATTCCAGAACCCGTCCAGGAGGAGGGAACAATCTTCCGTTGGAACCAGACAAACAGCTACTCGCTGCCGGGAATGCATCTGATTGTGCCGTATGGACTGTTGACGAAGAACACCCTGCTGACACCAACGTCAAAGGCTCGACAAGGAAAACTCTCAGACAGCTATAGCTTCTATCCGACGTCGTGCCCGCTGGTGACATCAGGAGAGATATCGTTCTATGTAAACAAAGATGTTGATGCCTCTAAGGTGTATGTGGCCTGCGATGGTGTCTTTGCTGGTGGTGATTATCAAGACGGGTGGGTAACAGGTCGTGTGAATGATCTGGGAGCCTGGTATGGACTGGCGTATGACGATGAGGCACCAGAGGTGACACCTGTGAGCTTGGGTGACCATATCGTGCTGAAACTGACAGATACCAAGAGTGGGGTAGCTTCGTATCGGGCGACTATCGATGGTCGTTTCGTCGTGTTCGACAAGGTGGATAAGAAGCCACTCGTGACGTGCGATCTGAGCGAGACACCTATTCGCAAGACGTTAAGAACCCACCAGCTGCGCTTTACAGCTATCGACAACAGGAATAATGAACAAGTGTTTGAAACAAATATAATATATTAATAAGGTATGAAAAGAAATCTGTTTTTAACTGTGATGCTGATTGCAGGAACCTATGCGATGGCATGCACCAATTTCATCGTAGGTAAGAAGGCCTCTGTGGACGGCTCAGTGTTCGTTACCTATAATGCCGATTCCTATGGTGCCTTCATGCCCCTCTACCACTATCCTGCTGCGAAGCATGCAGCCGGAGAGATGCGTCAGGTGTATGAGTGGGATACCAACAAGTATCTTGGCGAGATTGCCGAGGCGGCTGAGACCTATAATGTGATAGGTAACTCAAATGAGTGGCAGGTCACTATCGGTGAGACGACCTTTGGCGGACGTGAGGAGATGGCTGACTCTACAGGTGTCATCGACTATGGCTCGCTGATCTATATTGCCCTGCAGCGTTCGAAGACAGCCCGTGAGGCTCTGCAGGTGATGACATCACTTGTAGAGGAGTATGGCTACTGTTCTGAGGGTGAGACTTTCTCGGTAGCCGATGCCAACGAGGCATGGATGCTTGAGATGATGGGTTGCGGTCCGGATCGTACGAAGTCGAAGGAGCGCACCGTATGGGTGGCAGTCCGTATTCCCGATGATGCTATTGCCGCACATGCCAACCAGAGCCGTATCACAAAGTTCCTGGATGGTCGCTACGTGCAGGTGAAGATGAAGGATCTGCAGAAGAAGTATCCTGTAAACGGCAAGAAGCCTGTGCCTAACCTGATGGTTTGCTCGGATAATGTGGTGAGCTATGCCCGTGCGATGGGTTGGTTTGAGGGTCAGGATGCAGATTTCTCATATAATGCCACTTATGCGAAGCCTGATTTCTCAGGTCGTCGCTATTGCGAGGCTCGTGTGTGGAGCTTCTTTAATCGCTTCAGCGATGATTTCTCTGCCTATGTGCCTTATGCTGCAGGTATCGAGAAGGATACCCAAGAGATGCCCCTTTGGATCATCCCTAATAAGAAACTTGCTCTGCAGGATCTGCGTGACGCTATGCGCGATCATTATGAGGGAACGCCTTTTGCACTTGACTCAGATATCGGTGGTGGTATTTTCTGTATGCCTTATCGTCCGTCACCACTTTCATATAAGGTAGATGGCGTAGAGTATTTCAACGAGCGTCCGATCTCTACACAGCAGACTGCCTGGTCGTTTATCTCTCAGATGCGTTCTTTCCTTCCTCGTGAGGTAGGTGCATGCTTCTGGTTTGGTAATGATGATGGCAACATGGTGGCCTATACGCCGATGTATAGCTGTATGACCCGTCGCCCCAAATGTTTCACCGAAGAGGGAGCTGATGACGTGACCTTCAACATGAACAATGCTTTCTGGGTGTGCAACTGGGTGAGCAATATGGTTTATCCCCGTTATGAGATGATGTTCCCCTCATTGAAGGCGGTGCGCGACTCACTGGATGCCTCTTACGACAAACTGCAGCCGGAGATTGAGGCAAAGGCATTGGCATTACCCACTGCAGAAGAACGTATCAAACTGCTGACGGACTATAGTTGTCAGAAGGGTGACGAGATGATTAGCCGTTGGCAGCAGCTCGCTTTCTTCCTGATAGTGAAATACAATGATATGGTTGAGAAGCCCACTGACGAGAATGGTACCTTCAAACGTACTCAGTATGGACATGGTGCCCGCGTGATTCGTCCCGGATTCCCTGAGTCCTATGCTAAGGAGCATATCAAAAAGAGTGGTGATAAGCTGCTTGTGCCTCAGGAAGAGAAGAAAGACTGACGCAAAATTTGGTGATTCGCATAATTTGCAGTAATTTTGCACCCGCAAAAGTTTGATAAGGTAAATGAACGCATTCAAAAAGAAGAGAAGATGGCATTGTCTGCCAGGACAGGAACCCACAGAGATGGATAAGACCATCATGTATTGGGAGAATAAAGGAAAGCTGGTGCCGACACGTGATCTGATAAAGACGCCGGAGCAGATTGAGGGCATCCGTAAGGCTGGTGTCGTGAATACGGGTGTACTCGATGAGGTGGCCAAGCAGATCCACGCAGGTATGAACACGCTGGAGATTGATCGTATTTGTCGCCAGTACTGTGAGGATCACGGTGCGATCCCTGCCTGTCTGAACTATGAGGGATTCCCGATGTCGGTATGCACCTCTATCAACGAGGTGGTGTGTCACGGTATCCCTAAGGAGGAAGATGTGCTGGAGGAGGGTGACATCATCAATGTGGACTTTACAACGATCCTTGATGGTTATTATGCGGATGCCAGTCGTATGTTCATCATTGGTAAGACCGACCCGGAGAAAGAACAGCTGGTGCGTGTAGCCAAGGAGTGCCTGGAGATAGGTATGGAGGCTGCAAAGCCCTATTCGTTTGTAGGTGATATCGGTCATGCCATAGAGAAGCATTGTAAGAAATATGGCTATGGTATCGTGAGAGATCTGGCAGGTCATGGTGTCGGTTTGAAGTTCCATGAAGAACCTGATGTGAACCATTACGGTCACAAGGGTACGGGTATGTTGCTGGTTCCAGGAATGGTGTTTACCATTGAGCCGATGATCAATATGGGAACATGGAAGGTATTCATTGATGCCGACGATCCGTATGGCTGGGAGGTGATTTCTGAGGATGAAATGCCCAGTGCCCAGTGGGAACATACACTCGTGATGACGGAGCATGGTGTAGAAGTGCTGACGTATTAAGCGTGGAAATCAAAAGAGAAAAGTGGAAAAGGATATATATATATTAGGTATAGAGTCAAGTTGTGACGATACGTCGGCAGCTGTTCTGAAAAATGGTGTGCTGCTGTCGAATGTCACAGCCTCGCAGGCAGTGCATGAGGCTTACGGTGGGGTCGTACCAGAGTTGGCATCGCGAGCCCACCAGCAGAATGTTGTACCTGTTGTGGATCAGGCTATTAAGCGCGCTGGTATCACAAAGGAACAGCTTACAGCAGTGGCATTTACCAGAGGTCCGGGATTGATGGGATCGCTACTTGTAGGTGTGAGCTTTGCGAAGGGATTTGCCCGTTCGCTGGGTATCCCAATGATAGATGTGAACCATTTGCAGGGACATGTGATGGCGCACTTTATCAAGGAGTCGGATGATGATCAGCATATGCCGCCGTTACCATTCCTCTGTCTGTTAGTGTCTGGAGGTAACTCGCAGATTGTGAAGGTGAAGGCCTATAACGATATGGAGGTACTTGGACAGACCATTGACGACGCAGCAGGAGAGGCTATCGACAAGTGCTCGAAGGTGATGGGACTCGGTTATCCCGGTGGTCCGATTATTGATCGTCTGGCACGTCAGGGAAATCCGAAGGCCTATACTTTTGCTGAGCCGAATATCCCCAATCTTGATTATAGTTTCTCAGGCTTGAAGACCTCGTTCCTCTATTCGATGCAGAAATGGGTGGCAGAAGATCCTGACTTCATTGAGCATCATAAGGAAGATATTGCCGCTTCGCTGGAATGGACTATTGTAGATATCCTGATGAAGAAACTGAAAAAGGCGGTAAAACAGACTGGTATCAAGCATGTGGCTGTGGCTGGAGGTGTGAGTGCCAACAATGGTTTGCGCAATGCATTCTATGACGCAGAAAAGCGCTATGGCTGGACGATTTATATCCCCAAGTTCAGCTACACGACCGATAATGCGGCCATGATTGGTATCGTGGGCTATTACAAGTATCTCGATGGAGAATTCTGCTCCATCGATGCCCCTGCTTTCTCAAAAGTGACATTTAAATAAAGAAAAGATATGGATTTTGAAAGTAAGATTTTCAGCCGTGAGGTCAGTGAGATTCTCTGGGAAACAGAGAAGACCGTCGGCACAGCTGAGAGCTGTACAGGTGGACGTATCGGTGAGGCTATCATTGCCGTACCTGGCGCCTCGAAATATTTCAAGGGGGGTATCATCTCATATGTCGACGAGGTGAAAGAAAACCTTCTGGGTGTGGATCATCAGCTGCTGGAGGAGAAAACGGCTGTGTGTGAGGAAGTTGCAATTGCTATGGTGAAAGGTGCATGTAAGATTCTGAATACCGATTATGCCATCTCTGCAACAGGTTTCGCTGGTCCTACTGGTGGTACCGCAGACATACCTGTAGGTACTATCTGGCTGGCTTGTGGAAAGCCTGATAGGGTAGTGACTGTCAAGTTGGAGAAAAACCATGGTCGAGACATCAATTTAGCCATTGCAACCAATAAGGCTCTGGAGCTGTTTTTGGCCTTCTTGAAGGAAGAAAATGCCCCTAGACCGACTCGAGAAGGTTAAAAAACATTAATTCTTTAGTTTTCGGCTTGCGTAATGAATTGAATCTCAATTAAATTATGTAATTTTGCACCCTGTTTGGAATAAGTAAGTGTAAATCACAAGTAAAAAGGTAGATAGAAATGTCTAAGATTTGTCAAATTACAGGAAAGAAGGCAC
>CACZTJ010000092.1 GCA_902784065.1 uncultured Prevotellaceae bacterium
TATGACACCTTCGCTATAATATCTCAGTTTAAAGATGCGACGGATAGTAACCATAAAGTGAACATCATGGTTCTGATCGCCATTCTTCGGCATATTCGTAAAGAGGATAATAAAGAACATCAACACGATAACAGCACCAATGGCGAGATAAGGAGAGATCAGCACATCGAGATCGGCATTCTTCAAGATCTCAAACTCCTCATCACTCAGCAGGGCACGCTCATCGCTACTCATCGGATTCAGTTTAGCCTGAATGAAGTTCATTGCTACAAACATTCCGATAATCGAACCACAAGGATTAAAGCACTGTGCCAGATTGAGTCTTCGTGTAGCCGTCTCCTCTGGTCCCATCGCCAGAATATAAGGGTTACAGGATGTCTCCAGAAACGACAGGCCACAGGTCATGATAAAATAGGCTACCAGAAAACAGCCATAGAGACCAATACTCTTCGAGGGAAAGAAAAGTAGAGCACCTGCAGCATAAAGACCAAGTCCCATCAGCACACCTGCCTTATAACTATATTTGCGGATAAAGATGGCTGCAGGGAAGGCCATACAGAAATAGCCACCATAGAAAGCAACCTGAACCAATGAGCCATCAGTGACGCTCATCCTGAAGATTTTCGAGAAAGCCTTCACCATCGGGTTCGTGATGTCGTTAGCAAAGCCCCAAAGGGCAAAGCAGAACGTTACGAGGATGAAAGGTAGCAGATAGGTCTTTTTCATTGGAAACGCACTAATATTCTGAAAGTCTTACCAGGATTGTCGGCCCACTGCTGCATAGCCTCAGGCGCTTCTTCAGGAGATACCTCTTTAGAAATAAGACGATCGACAGGACACGTGCCCCGCTCCAAATAATGAATAACAGCACGGAAATCACTGGGCTGGGCATTACGTGAACCACGGATGTCGAGTTCCTTCTGCACAAAAAACTTTGTCTGGAAGGATACCTCTGTCTTCGCATAGCCGATACAGATCACACGACCAGTAAAAGCCACTTCATCGACAGCCATCTGATAGGTCTGAGTACTACCTACAGCCTCGATAACTACATCAGGACCAAAGCCAGAGGTCATCTCCAACAAGCGGGCATGCACATCCTCTGTCTTGGTATTAATAGTATAGCTAGCTCCCATCTGCTTGGCAAGTTCTAGTTTCTCATCGTCGATATCTGCTGCCACCACTGTTGCACCACGCTGGGCAGAACGAACTACAGCACCCATACCCACCATACCACAGCCAATGACCAATACCACATCAATATCTGTCACCTGAGCACGACTGACAGCATGGAAACCTACACTCATCGGCTCGATCAGCGCACAGGTACGAGGTGTCAGCAGACCTGCAGGAATCACTTTTTCCCAAGGCAGAACGATATATTCACGCATGGCACCATTGCGCTGCACACCCAATGTCTCATTATGCTGACAAGCATTGACACGTGAGTTACGACAAGAGGCACATTTACCACAGTTGGTATAGGGATTACATGTAACCGTCATACCTGGTTTCAAACCCTCTGGCACATTGGCACCCACCTTCTCTATCACTGCACCTATCTCATGACCAGGAATCACAGGCATCTTTACCATCGGATTCTTACCTAAATAGGTACTGAGATCGGAACCACAAAAGCCGACATACTCAAGACGCAGGAGGACTTCGTCGGCTTGCAACTCCTGTTCAGGAACATTTACGATTTGCATCTGGCGTAAACCAGAAATTTGTATTGCTTTCATATTATTCTGACATGTTTTTAATATAAGGTATTGCTTTTAACTGTTTAAAGCCAAAGAACTGGCGGGCATTCTCACCTAGGAAAAGACGTTTTTCGCTTTCTGTCAGCTCTTTCGTCTTTTCGATAAAGTCGTAAGACATCTTGTAGGTGATAGCTGTAATGGTGCGTGGATAGTCACTGCCCCACATCAATTTCTCCATACCTACCAGATCGGCTGCTTCCTTGATAGCACGAACGGCTGAAGGGAATGGGTAGAACTCATCATTGAAGAGCCAGGTGATACCTCCGCTTTCCACAAACACATGCTCATGACGAGCCAATCGGATCTGACTCATCCAACCCTCGCGTGTCACCATGCCGAAATGACCTATAGCCACCTTCAGCTTCAGACACTCCTGGATGATCTCTTCCATCTGTCCTACCTGGGCATCGCCGTCCTTCAGTTCGATACCTAAGATGATGCCTTGTTCCTCCATCAGGTGCATCATCTGCATCATCTCGTCGTTCAGGAACTGCTGGGGCAATCGGGCCGCAGGCACTTTAATGCCCTTAAAGCTTTTCATCAGTCCTTTGGCATGATCCAGAAAACCTGGTTCGCGATAGTCAGCCATACCGAAGGTGAAAAACCTGTTGGGATAACGGCGTTCTATCTCCATCAGATAACTGTTCTGCAGTCCGTCGATAAACTCCTGTGTCACCACAGCCGCAGCCACTTGCGCATAGTCCATATTCGAAAGGAAACGCTCAGCGGTGTTCTGACCATCTGTCATAAAAGGAGGCAACATCTGTCGCTCCTCACCAAAGAACAGCGAACGACTGCGGTTTGGTTCCAGTTGGCGGATCGGCTGTCCGTCAACCAACGTATCCTGATTCAGCCATAGATGGCTGTGGGCATCGATTATGAGTTTTTCCATCTTACAAACATCTGATCACCAATGATGGCCTGCACCTCCTTGACGAGCTGCTCATCTATCGGCTCATTTACATAGTTGATATTCTTCAGGACATTCTGTGGATTAGCACTACTGAACAAAGTGGAGGCAATGCGCGGATTCTGACTGGTAGAGAATTGTATGGCGAGCTTGTCAATCGGATAACCTTTCTCCTGACAATAGGCCGCAGCTTTGGCACAGGCTCTCTGCAGATCCTTGCCTGCCGGATGCCACGCAGGAGCGCCACGCTGTGAAAGCAATCCCATGGAGAATGGCGATGCGTTAATCACACCCACGTTGTGCTGTTCGAAGAAGCCGAGGAAGTCAACCAACAAGGTGTCATTTAATGAGTAATGACAAAAGTTCAGAATGCTCTCCACTACCCCACTCTCAGAATGTTCGATGACCCATTTCAGGTTCTCTGGCTGAAGGTCAGTAATACCAACATGCTTCACTATACCTTTCTTTCTTAATTCTACGAGTGCAGGCAGTGTCTCGTCCACCACCTTCTGCAATCCGCCTAGAAGGTCAGCCTGAAACTCTATATCATGCACATTGATCAAGTCAATATAATCCACATTCAGGCGCTCCATACTCTCATAGACACTCTCTGTGGCCCGCTTTGCAGAATAATCCCAAGTGTTCACACCATCCTTACCATAGCGACCCACTTTCGTAGAAAGATAATATTTCTCACGTGGAATATCCTTCAATGCCTTACCCAATACAATCTCAGCCTTCAGATGACCATAATAGGGAGAGACATCAATAAAGTTGATGCCATTCTCAACGGCAGTATGAACAGCCTGAATACCTTCTTCCTCGCGGATGTTGTGAAACACACCACCCAACGACGAGGCGCCAAAACCCAAGTTCGACACCTTCATTCCCGTTTTTCCTAACTCGTTATATACCATTGTAATGAATAGTTAATTGGTTTCTGACGGCAAAGTTACGAAATAATTATGAATAATGTATGATTAATTAAGGACTTTTTGTATCTTTGCACCATCCAAACTAAAACTGTAACTTATGAAGGAATTATATTTTGCGGATCAGAACCGTTACGACAATGGAATGGAATATGAGCGTTGTGGGCGCTCTGGTGTTTTATTGCCTAAGGTGAGTCTTGGCTTCTGGCATAACTTCGGAAGTGTTGATCCCTATGAGCGCAGCAGAGAGATTACTCACTATGCATTTGATCATGGTATCACCCATTTCGACTTAGCAAACAACTACGGACCAGTTTATGGCTCAGCTGAAGAGACGATGGGCAGACTGATGGATGAGGATTTCCGTCCTTATCGTGATGAACTCTTCATCTCCTCAAAAGCTGGCTACGATATGTGGCCTGGACCTTATGGTAACTGGGGAAGCCGGAAATATCTGATGGCCTCCCTCTGGAGGAAACACTTCAGGCATTAGTTGACATCGTTCGACAAGGAAAGGCACTTTATGTAGGAATCTCTAACTGGCCTCTGGAACCCTTAAAGTTTGGCTATGAATATCTGAAGAATCACGATGTGCCCTTGCTTATCTATCAAGGACGTCTGAATATGCTGAATCGTGAACCTCAGGAAACAGGTATCACAGACTTCTGTGCAGAAAAAGGTATCGGCTTCATCGCATTCTCACCATTGGCTCAGGGTCTGTTGACTGATCGTTATTTAAAGGGTATTCCGGCAGATAGTCGTATGGCTAAGGAGACATTCCTGAAGAGTTCGATGCTCACACCCGAACTGCTTTCTACCTTAAAGCGTTATAATGACATCGCTGAGAGTCGTGGTGAAACATTGGCAGAAATGGCATTGGCTTGGATTCTGCATCAGAAAGCTGTCACTTCTGTGCTGGTAGGAGCCAGCAGTACATCGCAACTGGAGAAGAATCTGAAATGTGTAAATGCAGCTCCTTTCGACGAAGCCCTATAATCAATAATGACCCTCTTTCCACTTCTTATACTCACGGATGGCAACCACTAACAGGTTGTCATCTTCTTTTGTGCGAGCCATAATGCGGAAACAATGATTGTCAAGGCCTCTGAAATCAGAAGCATCACGAATCAAGATGCCATAGTTATCTATCAGCCAGTTCTTCAACTCCAACGCATCACCAAAATTAATAAGCACCAGCATGAAATTGGTATCTGTCTTCATCACTCTGACCCCTGAAATAGAAGCCAATTCCTTACGCAATCGCTGAGCCTCAACCAGATAACCCGGTAAGTCTGGAATCATCTTTGGATCATTTTCCAACAAGTATTTGCCTGCTTCTATAGCCATCGCATTGACTGACCAAGGTTGACGAATCTGGCGCAGACGATCGATAATGATCGGAGAGCTGAACACATAACCCAACCTCAGTCCTGGAATACAATATTTCTTTGAGAGTGAGCCTATCAGCATCAGGTTATAACAATCCAGCATTTCTGAAGGCTTCAGCATCGGACGCAGGGTATAATCGGCAAACGACTGATCAACGACATAAAGATAACGTGGATTCTGACGGATAATACGATTCACCAACGGTTTTACCAATACATTACCCGTTGGGTTATTAGGATTGCAAATCCAGTAGATCCTGTCTTCAGGTAACATCTCAAGCTCATCTTTCCGATCATAAGAAATAAGATGGTCGAATGATTTGCAGGCATATTCGTAAGCATTGAAGGTGGGTTGTGGGATAATGGATGCCCAACCCTTATACAGCTGCGCTATCAGAAAAATAGCCTCGTTGGCACCACTGGTTATCATCACTGTGTTTGCTGGTACACCCAGATGCTCTGCCAACAGTTTCTCTAAGGTAGAGGGTTCTGACTCAGGATAATGACTGACCACCTCGAAATGTTGCATCAGGTGTTCCTTCAAACCTGAGAGATCAGCCCAAGCATAGACGTTGGAGCTGAAATTCAGCTTCAATTTGTCGCCAAAGCGAAAAGTATCGTCACCATGTCCGTATATCATGGACCTCTCTGTTTAGTTATTCTTTATTATTCTGATAGCAAGCGTCTCTGGATCAAAAGCAATTCCATCACGCTCAATAAACTGGCCCAAGGCACCTTGTTGTGCCAATTGTCTGGGGGTTCCGATGGTCATACCTGTCTCGCGAGTCATCAACCATATCTTATCAGCCAGTTGTAAGGCCAGTTCCACATCATGGGTGGACAGAAAGATTGTCTTTCCAGCCTGACGACTGATGAGACGAAGCAGCTGCAGCACTTCCACCTTACTGGGATAATCCAAGAAAGCTGTCGGCTCGTCGAGATAAATCACTGGTGTCTGTTGTGCCAAAGCTTTTGCGATCATCACTTTCTGACGCTCACCATCACTCAAGGTATGTACCATCCGCTTTGAGAGCTGTTCGATGCCCACAAGTGAAATAGACTCATCCACAATCTGCAGGTCTTCCTCTGAATAGGTTCCCCAGAACCCTGTATAAGGAGATCGGCCAAGACTGACCAATTCACGAACTGTCATATTTCTGACATCCGGCTTCTCTGTCAGCACCACGCCAATCTTTCGACTCAATTCCTTGTCTGACATCTCTGAGATCTCCCTGCTTTGCTTGTCTCCTTCTGTAAAGAGTATCTCTCCAGATGTCTTCGGCTGAAAGGCTGAGAGCGTGCGTAACAATGTGGATTTGCCAACACCATTAGCACCCAACAAACATGTTAGTTCACCACTACGGATAGCACCATTAATATGCTCAGCCACTACCCTGACACCATGTTTTGTCAGGTAGCCGATACCAAGATCTTTGAGTACTATTGTTTCATTATTCATCTTTGTGGTGCAAATATACAACTTTTTTTGTTTAGTTGCATCTTTTTATCTTATTTTTTTTGTCAAGACTCTTCTATCAGGTGTGTGATGAGAATTTTGACACCTATCGCTATCAGAATCAGACCACCAAGAAGCTCTGGCTTCAGCCGATGAGCAATAGTCTTACCAAAACGAGCTCCCAGCCTTGTACCAACGATACTGAATAGAGAGGATACTATACCTATTATTATAATAGGAAGCACGAGCTGGGAGATTTCATCATATCCTGTACAGACAAATGAGATACCAACAGCCATAGCATCGATACTTGTGGCAACAGCTAATAAAAACTGCGTACGAAGATGTAGCGGATTGAAGAAATGTTCTTCTTCAGGTTCAAAAGACTCTCGGATCATGTTACCACCTATTAATAATAACAAGCCAAAAGCCAGCCAATGATCATAAGCCTCAATACCTTGACGGAAGAAACTGATGGCTATCCAACCAATTAAAGGCATCAAAGCCTGAAAGAAACCAAAAAGAAATGCCATTCGTGGAATCCATTCCTTTCGCGTCAAGACGCCACTGACAATAGAGACTGCAAAACAATCCATTGCCAATGCTATCGCCAGGAAAATGATATCCAACAGATTCATATCTTCTATAGTTTTGTTTTCGCAAAATGCCAGATAACAATACCAGCTGTTACTGATACATTCATAGAATGCTTGGTACCAAACTGAGGAATCTCCAGACAACCATCACTGGCATCTACCACTTCCTGATGTACTCCTTTTACCTCATTGCCAAGTACAACAGCATATTTCTTATCTTTCTCAGGCTTAAAATCCTGTAACATCGTAGAACCATGAGCCTGTTCTATAGCATAGACCTTATATCCATCGGCCTTTAAAGAATTCAAAGCCTCCATAGCAGTAGGAAAGTATTGCCAATTTACACTATCCTCAGCTCCTAAGGCTGTCTTATGAATCTCTGCCATTGGAGGGGTAGAAGTGATGCCACACAGATAGACTGCCTCTATACGGAAAGCATCACCAGTACGAAACACACTACCCACATTGTGCATCGAACGGACATCATCGAGTACCACTATCAATGGTAATTTTTCCGCCTCCTTGAATTCTTCAATAGAGAGGCGCTGCATTTCTATCGTCCTTAGTTTCTTCATTGTGGCTGCAAAGTTACGATTAAGTGCGCAAACTACCAAATTATTATTGTGGAAAAACTGTTGATAACTATGTGGAAAACGTAGTTGATAAATCACAAAATCATCTTCGACAAGATGTACAAGGGGATATCCACATGGTTATTCACTAGTTTTTCGAAAGATTTCCACAGTTTTTTGCCGAAAAAAAATATAAACTTATTAATTTTGCACCAGAATTGGAAATTGTGGATAAACTATCTTAATGACTCATTATCAGAGAGAAAGAATCCACAGCAGGTATTGATAACCTGAATTTCAGAGTGTATAAACAATCTGCCAAGAAAATCAGCAGAAAGTTATCAAGATATTCAAGGCATATCATACTACTTATTTCTATTTTTAAAAAAAGAATAAAAGAAAAAATAAATATATTGTGATGTTGAAAACAGAAGAATTGAAAGCTGAAATTCGTCGTATGTGTGATGAGAAAGGTGCTATTATCCTGGCTCACTACTATACGATTGGCGATATTCAGGATATTGCCACCAGATAAGATGGTGCTTTGTCCTGACCTGGAAGCTGGTTGTTCTTTAGCTGATAGTTGTAAGGCTGAAGATCTGAAGAAGTTTAAGGAAGAGCATCCTGGTTATCAGGTGATCTCTTATGTCAATACAACAGCAGCTGTAAAGGCATTGACAGATGTGGTTGTCACCAGTGGTAATGCGAAGAAGGTGGTAGATCAGTTGCCTAAGGATGCCAAACTGATTTTTGGTCCTGACTATAATCTTGGTAATTATATCAATGAGGTAACAGGTCGTAATATGCTGTTATGGAATGGTGGTTGTCATGTGCATGAACGTTTTTCTGTTTCAAAGATCCTTGAGTTGAAAGCCAAGTATCCTGATGCTATTGTGATGGCTCATCTGGAGTGTAAAGCTCCTGTATTAGCTGTAGCTGATATCAAGGGTAGTACTGCTGATATGCTTCGTGAGTCGAAGAACAATACAGCCAAGCAGTTTATTGTGGCTACAGAGGCAGGAATCCTGCATGAGCTACAGCGAACTTGTCCTGATAAGGAATTTATACCTGTACCTCCTGAAATCAGCGAGAGCGGCTTAGAATGCAGTTGTAATGAATGTAATTTTATGAAGTTGAATACACTCGAAAAGGTCTATAGCTGTCTGAAGAATGAAAGTCCTCAAATTGAGATTGATTCTGAGATAGCGAAAGAAGCCGTAAAACCAATCAATAGAATGCTGGAGTTGAGTTAATCACTCCAGTTTTTTTTGCTACCATTAAGAGAAAATATTGCTACCATTAATGCTAGCAATATTTTTAGTTAATAATAGCGATTTTACAAACAGTGCCGCTTTTACCTTCAGAAGTAGCTGTTATGACGAAATAAATGCCACTTGCTACTCTCCTACCCTGACGATCATTTCCATCCCAAGTGAACATACCACCATTACTTCGTCCTTGAGCAATCAGAGCTCCATTTGATGAAGTGATCTTCACGTCAGCATCGTAAGTGAGTCCTGTAATGGTAATCAATCCTGTATAATCGGGTGTCACAGGATTTGGATAAGCATATACATTATCTTTTGTCATTTCTTCAGAAGGTTCTGTAGCATCGCTTTGATAGGAACAGAGACCCTTCTCTGTGAGAAAATAAACTTCGCCACTCTTCTGATTGACAGCGATAGAACTAACCATATTTGAAAGCAGATATGAATTATCTTCCTTGAAGTTGGAAATCTGCGTGATATTATCTGCATCTATCAGAAAAACACCAGCACCATTGGTAGCAAACCATTTACGATTACCACCATCGATAGCGATATGATTGATATAGACATTATTCAGCAGATAGTCGGCATAAATAGTACCATCGTTACGAGGCACTTTAATTTGGTAGAATATAACATTCTCCTGCCCTACTTCATCGCTCTGAATTATAAATGGTCCGATATTGGTTCCTACCCAGATATTCTTTTCTTTATCTTCACAGACACTATTAATATAGGTAGGTGAATAGGAAAAACCATCCTGATTAATGAAATTGTTATATTTGAGAAGACTATTTGTAGATGGATTATAACAGAATACAGATGGATCCTTCCAAGATGTATTGACAAACCAAAGATAACCACGACTATCAAAGAACATACTCCTCAGTCCGGTAAGTGATACACCTTCAGAATCCTCTAATAGATCCTGATGGTAGTTCTCCCATGCTTTATCTTTTGTAAGTAATAGCATGTTAACACCTTTTGCCTGGCTATTCATTACCCAGAGATTACCAGCTTTATCAAACTGGATACCATTGATGAGCACATAGTCATTATCAAGTTCCTTACCTTGATCGATAGCTGGTTTAAGCGGACTATTATCCTTATTATAATAGTTCAGCAGTTTTCCATCCTTAAACTCATAGAGACCACATCTGCCTCCAGCAAATAGGTGGGTTTCGTCTGTAAGATCCACACTGATGCAATTGATGTCGAGATAAGAATAGCCTGTCTTTTCTGAAAGATCATCTTCACAAATCATCCAATCAATTCCATCATACACCTGAACAGTACCAGAATAATTATAATCGTTCATACCTGAAAGGAAATAGCCTCCGGTAGTATATAGCTTGTCATTCAGGAATACTGATTCATAGAAATGATTGTATTTAGGACCAATGGGATTAAGATTTTCTACTACAGGTCTGTATTTCTCTAAATCCTTATACTCATCATAGCTGGGCAAATCTTTCGGATAATCAGGATTATTAGGAAAATAGGTATCAGTAATCTCTGCTTTCTGCATATTCACCTTTACATAACCGAAACCACATTCCAGCCACGCATAGATATCATCTATGACAATACTTTTCACCTCTTTACTCTCTGTCATAATCTTCGTATAGAGTGCAGAGATGTTCGTCACATTTCCCTTGGTATCTATCAGATCGATATTTGAATTCTGATAGACGGCTATCAGCTTCTGAACTTTCGGATTCCAGGCGATATGAGTGATATAGGTATCATTCAGACCTGTTACCTTATCATAGGTTGAGATGCTCTGATCGTTCTGATTATACTGATAGAGTGAATTGGAAGCTAAGACGAAGAGTTGACGACCTGATGCCTCACAGATATTCTGCAGCTCATAGTAAGCCAGATAATTCTGCCAGATACCTACTTGGCCATATAAAGGTAAAAAGGTAAATAAGTAAAAAGGTAATAACCATTTTACCAATCTACTACTATTGAAAAATGTAACTTTCATTTTTTTACCTTTTTACGCTTTAACTTTTTTACTTATTCAGAAGATAGTCTGCTAACTTCTGTACGGCTCGTGCACGATGGCTGATGTTATTTTTGATATTCACACCTAATTCTGCAAAGGTCTTGTCATAACCTTCCGGTTGGAAAATAGGATCATAGCCAAAACCTTCTCCACCACGTTTCTCTCGGATAATCTCACCATTGACGATGCCTTCGAAAGTAGTCACCTTACCATCGATAATCAAGGCGATAACAGTGCGGAATCGAGCCTTGCGATTGTCTGTATTCTGCAATTCTTCCAACAGTTTCTTCATATTGGCCTGCGAGTCGTGCCCTTTGCCTCCAGCATATCTGGCACTATAGACTCCTGGTGCTCCACCTAATGCATCCACCTCAAGACCTGTATCATCGGCAAAGCAGTTCACGTGGTATTTGTCGTATATCCACTGAGCCTTTATCAGTGCATTATCTTTCAATGTCTGTCCTTTCTCAGGAATATCGTCATGACAACCAATTTCTGAAAGTGATAGTACTTCAAACCTGTTTCCAAGAATCTTCTTGACCTCACTGAGCTTATTCAGGTTGTTGGTGGCAAATACAATTTTCATTTTCTTCTCATCTTTTTTAATCTTCACTCGCATTTCATCAAAACCTTCACCATAGACACCAATAACACTCGACTGTGATACAAAGGCACGTGGATCGATCATCTTGATCAGTCGGAACATATTCACACTCTCGTTCTTTCTGGCCAGGATACAGAGCACCTTCATCTGATGACCTGTGTACCATCCGTGACCATCGAGGATCGTCACACCATGATTCATCTCTGTACCAATGGCATTGGCTATCTCCTGCCATTTACTGGAGAAGATGAAGAATTGTACAGACTGACGACGGGCATTCATCACGTAGTCGAGTACATAGTTCTCCATTGTCATCACACAGAAGCCAAACATCACCTTATGGGCACGCTCCATATAGTCACCAAACTGGGGGAAGAACATACACGAGCCAATGATACAGAAGTCGGCAGCAATCAGTACATTACCTAATGTGACATTAGGATGAAACTTATTCACTGAAGCAGCGATGATATCAGTACCACCCGTGGAACCATTGTTCATAAAGACGGTAGCCAAAGCGATACCAGTAATCACACAGCCAATAATCATCGACATGAAGTCCTGACCCTCACCCATCAGTTTGAACGGCAGACCATTCTCCTGTTTGGGAAGTATCTCTTGTGCAAACAACAGCATGAAGTAGAGGGTGAAGATGGCGAAGATGGTCTTCATCATGAATTTGAAGCCAAGAATCTTCAGGGCCACCATCAACAAGATACCATTGATGATGATATAGGTATTCTCCAGATGAAAGCCAGTAGCATAGTAGATGATAGCTGCAAGACCAGTCACACCTCCTGCTACGATCTGATAAGGCATCAGGAATACCGTAAAGGCGATGGTATAGAGTAAGAGACCAAGGGCTATGAAGAAATAGTCCCTGGCCTCATTGAGGATGATTTTGTGATCGATTGTCATTTATTTCTTCAGCACAATGTTCACCATACGCTTAGGGACGATGATAACCTTTGCTACCTGGAAACCTTCGAGATATTTCTGTGAGCGCTCATCTGCCAGCACAGCATCCTGGATGGTCTGATTGTCAGCATCAGCAGCGAACGACATCTCGAAGCGGTTCTTACCATTGAAGGCAATACCCAACTTCACCTGGCTCTCTACCAGATACTGCTCATCCCACTTGGGCCACTGAGCATCGCAGACACTACCCTGCTCACCCAGCATCTCCCACAACTCTTCAGCGATATGAGGTGCGAATGGCGCAATGAGGATCACCAGTGTCTTCAGCATCTCCTTGTTCTTGCACTTCTGCTGAGAGAGCTCGTTCACGCAGATCATGAAGGCAGAGATAGAGGTGTTGTATGAGAACTGCTCAATATCCTGAGATACCTTCTTAATCAGCTTGTGAACGCTCTTCAGGTTATCTGCTGTTGCCTCTCCCTCATCGAAACCATTCTGATAGAGGTTCCAGAACTTACGCAGGAAGCGATGACAACCATCGATACCATTGGTGTCCCAAGGCTTACTCTGCTCAACAGGACCCAGGAACATCTCGTAGAGACGCAGGGTGTCAGCACCATACTTCTCGACGATCATATCCGGATTCACCACGTTGAACATTGACTTTGACATCTTCTCAATCGCCCAACCGCAGATATATTTGCCATTTTCAAGAATAAACTCAGCGTTCTCGTACTCAGGGCGCCAAGCCTTGAAGGCCTCAATGTCGAGCACATCAGCGCTGACAATGTTCACATCCACGTGTATTGGTGTGACCTCCTTATAATTATCCTTTAGGTTCAGACTCACGAACTTACCCTTGTCTGCGCCCTCGTCCTCGATACGATACACGAAGTTAGAGCGTCCCTGAATCATACCCTGATTCACGAGCTTCTTGAAAGGCTCGTCCTCACAGGAGTAACCAGAATCATAGAGGAACTTATTCCAGAAACGAGAATAGATCAGGTGACCAGTAGCATGCTCAGTACCTCCTACATAGAGATCCACATTACGCCAGTATTCGTCAGCGTCGCGACTCACAAGAGCCTTCTCGTTCTTGGGATCCATATAACGGAGATAGTAAGCTGAAGAACCAGCGAAACCAGGCATCGTGTTCAGCTCCAATGGGAAGACAGTCTTATTGTCGATATCGTCTTTCGATACCACCTTGTCGAACTTCGTATCCCAGGCCCACATCTTAGCACGTCCCAATGGGGGTTCACCTGTCTCCGTAGGCTGGTACTTGTCGATCTCAGGCAACAGCAAAGGCAGACACTCCTTGGGGATCATATAAGGCATATCATCCTTGTAATATACAGGGAACGGTTCACCCCAGTAACGCTGACGAGAGAAGATGGCATCACGCAGACGATAGTTCACCTTCACACGACCCAAATTGTGTTCTGTCACATATTTCTTGGTGGCAGCAATAGCCTCCTTCACAGTCAGACCATTAAGTGAGAACTTCGAGCTGGCAGAGTTGCAGACGATTCCCTCTTTGGCATCATAGCTCTCCTCACTGACATCAGCACCCTCGATCAATGGGATGATAGGCAGGTTGAAGTGCTTGGCGAAGGCATAGTCACGAGAGTCGTGAGCAGGTACAGCCATGATGGCACCAGTACCATAACCAGCCAACACATATTCTGAAATCCAGATGGGGATCTTTTCGTCTGTAAACGGATTGATGGCGTATGAACCAGAGAACACACCAGTCACCTTGTGGTCCATCTGACGCTCTCTCTCCGTACGTTTCTTCACGTAGTCGAGATACTGGGCAACCTCTTCCTTCTGATCAGCAGTTGTGAGTTCGGCTACGAGCTCACTCTCAGGCGCCAGTACCATGAAGGTGACACCAAACATCGTATCGGCACGCGTGGTGAAGATGGTGAAGTGCTTATCTGAATCAGCCACGTTGAACTCTACCTCAGTACCTTCAGAGCGACCAATCCAGTTGCGCTGGGTCTCCTTCAGAGAATCTGTCCAATCGATCTCCTCCAAGCCATCGAGCAGACGCTGGGCATAAGCTGAAACACGCAGGCACCACTGGCGCATCTTCTTCTGTTCTACAGGATAGCCACCACGCTCAGAGACTCCATTGATTACCTCGTCGTTAGCCAAAACTGTTCCAAGTGCAGGACACCAGTTCACCATCGTCTCAGCCAGGTAGGCAATACGATAGTTCATCAGCACCTCCTGCTTCTTCTTCTCAGAGAAACCAGCCCAGTCGGAAGCTGTGAAATGCAGCTCCTCAGTACCAAGGGCATTACAGTTCTCT
>CACZTJ010000093.1 GCA_902784065.1 uncultured Prevotellaceae bacterium
TAAACTTCGTGAATTTTGCTGCAAAGATAGTGAAAATTCTTAATTCATAATTCTTAATTCTTAATTATTTTGTATCTTTGTAGGCGATATGGACTATACAATCAATGTACATGGGCAGTTGATGGAACTGTCGCAGCCGCAAGTGATGGGTATCCTGAACGTCACGCCCGACTCTTTTTTCGCTGGAAGTCGGAAGCAGACGGAGCAGGAGATTGCTGAGCGCACCAACCAGATTGTGGCTGAAGGGGCAACGATCATCGACATCGGTGGTTGCTCTACGCGTCCTGGCTCCGAACCGGTTTCTGAGGCTGAAGAGATGCAGCGTTTGCGCCTGGCTTTGGAAGTGGTGCGTCGCGAACAGCCTCATGCCGTCATTTCTGTGGATACTTTCCGTCCCAATGTGGCAAGGATGACGGTGGAGGAGTTTGGTGCTGATATCATCAACGATGTCAGTGAGGGTAGTGTGGAGATGTACAGGATGATAGCTCGCATACGCGTACCTTATATATTAATGTCTGTTCAGCCAACACTCCGTGACATGTTGTTGGCATTCGCCCGAGAGGTTCAACAGTTGCGTGACTTGGGGGTAAAGGACATTATTCTCGATCCTGGCTTCGGGTTCGGCAAGACCGTGGCTCAGAATTATCAGGTGATGAATGAGTTGGAGCGACTACAGGTGATGGAGTTGCCGTTGTTGGTAGGCATATCCCGCAAGTCGATGATCTTCAAACTTCTGGAACTGACACCTCATGAGTCATTGAATGGCACATCGGTACTCAACACGATTGCTCTGATGAAGGGAGCCAGCATCCTTCGGGTGCATGATGTCAAAGAAGCAGTGGAGTGTGTAAGAATCGTAGAATCCTTAAATGGTCAAATAGATAAGTAGCCTATGTTTATCGAATTCGGATTAGTAGATATTATCGATATCTTTCTGGTGGCGCTGATGTTGTTCTACATCTACCGCCTGATGCGTGAGTCACGTTCTCTGAATGTGTTCATCGGTATCATGGTGTTTATCGTCATCTGGCTTTTTGTGTCACAGATCATTCAGATGCGCTTGTTGGGTTCTATTCTCGACAAGTTGGTTAGTGTGGGTGTGATAGCACTGATCGTTCTTTTCCAGGAAGATATCCGTATTTTCCTCTATAATCTGGGAGCTCATCGGCGTATGCGTAGTTTGATGCGCTTCTTCTCAAAAGATAAGGCACAAGACCAGAAGGAAGTGAAGGAGACCATCATGCCTATTGTGATGTCGTGCATGAATATGAGTAAGGGTAAGGTTGGTGCCTTGATTGTGATTGAGCGCACCGTGCCTTTGGACGATATTGTGAGAACAGGCGATATGATTGACGCAAGTATTAACCAACGACTGATAGAGAATGTGTTCTTTAAGAACTCACCGTTGCACGATGGTGCCATGGTTATCTCCAAGCGCCGTATCAAGGCTGCGGGTTGCATTCTGCCTGTCAGTCATGACCTGGATATACCCAAAGAGTTGGGGTTGCGCCATCGCGCCGCTATGGGTATGTCTCAGGAGAGCGATGCCTTGGCTGTTGTGGTGTCTGAAGAGACCGGTGGTATCTCTGTGGCTGTGAGGGGAGAGTTCCGTCTTCGTCTCTCTGCAGAAGAGTTGGAAGGCATCCTGACAAAGGAACTGGCTAACCAGACGTAAAGGTTTTCATTTAAATTTTCGAAAAATAATCCCTAATCCTGCACGGTTTTCGTATATTATTTGTATTTTTGCAAACTCAATGTTACAAATAAGCAATCTAGAACATTAATTAAATAAAAGCAAACTATGGATTTATTAAGTCAAATTGTAGCGCGTGCTAAGTCAAACAAGCAGCGCATCGTGCTCCCCGAAGCAGAAGAAGAGCGTAGGTTGAGGCTCTCGCAAAGGAGAAGGGTCTGACCAACATCGGTAAGGCTACACTCATTGATCCCGAGAACTTTGAGAAGAGCGAGGAACTGGCAGAAAAGCTGGCAGAGATCCGCAAGTCTAAGGGTATGACCATTGAGGAGGCCCGTAAACTCATTAAGAATCCGCTGTATCTCGGTTGTATGATCATCAAGACCGAAGGTGCTGACGGTCAGATCTCTGGTGCACTGTCAACAACAGGCGATACCCTGCGTCCTGCCCTCCAGATTATCAAGTGTGAGCCAGGCATCACCTGCGTCAGTGGTGGTCTGCTGCTCATCTCTAAGCAGAAACAATATGGTGAGGATGGCGTGCTCGTTGTGGCCGACGTGGCTGTAACCCCGATGCCCGATGCTAATCAGCTCGCTCAGATTGCTGTCTGCACGGCTCGTATGGCAAAGGCTGTGGCAGGTTTCGCTGATCCCCGTGTGGCTATGCTGAGCTTCTCAACGAAGGGTTCTGCCAAGCATGAGGTTTGCGACAAGGTGATTGAGGCTACCCGTCTGGCTAAGGAGATGGCACCTGAACTGAAGATCGACGGTGAGTTGCAGGCTGATGCCGCCCTGGTACCCTCTGTAGGTGCCAAGAAGGCTCCCGGTTCTGACATCGCTGGCAAGGCTAACGTGCTCGTATTCCCGAACCTTGAGGTAGGAAACATCGGTTATAAGATGGTACAGCGTCTGGGCGATGCTATCGCTATCGGTCCTGTGCTCCAGGGTATTGCTCGTCCTGTGAACGATCTCTCTCGTGGCTGTTCTATCGATGATATCTATTATATGATTGCCATCACCTCATGTCAGGCTATGGACGCTAAGAAGTAAAACATTAAAGATTAAACATTAATATGAAGATATTAGTATTGAATTGTGGCTCATCGTCTATCAAGTACGCCTTGTACAATATGGATGATAAGAGTGTGATGACCAGTGGCGGTGCTGAGCGTGTTGGTCTTGATGGTGCCTTTGTGAAGGTGAAGCTGGCCAATGGTGAGAAGAAGCAGATCATGCATGATATCCCCGAGCATACTGAGGGTGTGAAGTTCATCTTCTCCCTGTTGACAGATCCCGAGATTGGTGTAATCAAGAGCCTTGACGAGATCGATGCTGTCGGTCACCGTATGGTGCATGGTGGCGAGAAGTTCAATAAGAGTGTGATCCTTACCGATGAGGTGCTGAAGACCTTTGAGGAGTGCTCAGATCTGGCTCCGCTGCACAACCCTGCAAACCTGAAGGGTGTGAATGCTGTGAAGGAACTGATGCCTGGCCTGCCTCAGGTCGGTGTGTTCGATACTGCTTTTCATCAGACCATGCCCCCCAAGGCTTATATGTATGCCATTCCTTATGAGCTGTACGAGAAGTATGGCATCCGCCGCTATGGTTTCCATGGCACCTCTCACCGTTATGTCTCAGCCCGTGCTTGCGAGTTCTTAGGCATTCCTGCTGAAGGCACAAAGATGGTGACCTGTCACGTTGGTAATGGTGGCTCTATCGCTGCTGTTGTCGACGGCAAGTGCATTGACACCTCGATGGGTTTGACCCCGCTGGAGGGCCTTGTCATGGGTACCCGTGCCGGTGATATCGACGGTGGTGCTGTGACTTTCATTGAGAAGAAGCTTGGTCTCGACGCTGACGCCATGAGTAACCTGCTCAACAAGAAGAGTGGTGTGGCTGGCCTGACAGGCGGTTCTAGCGATATGCGTGACGTGGAGAATGCTGCTAAGAGTGGTGATGCACGTGCAAAACTGGCTCAGGACATGTATTTCTACCGCATTAAGAAGTATATCGGTGCCTATGCTGCCGCTATGGGTGGTCTCGACGTCGTTGTCTTCACTGCTGGTGTCGGTGAGAACCAGCTCAGCATGCGCTCAGAGGTCTGCAAGAATATGGAGTTCCTCGGCATCAAGTTCGACGAGTCGAAGAATAATGTCCGTGGTGAAGAGGCAATCATCTCTGCCGATGATTCAAAGGTGAAGGTGGTTGTTATTCCTACCGATGAGGAGTTGATGATTGCTACCGATACGATGAACCTGCTGTAAGCAGTCATCCATATAGTAAAGAATAATCCCCGCCAACTGGCGGGGATTATTCTTATTCGTAGGTCTTGTAAAGTCCACTTTGATGGTGGCGTTGCTCCAGCAGATCCATAATCTCATCTTCTGTAGATAGGTTGAAGTCTCCAGGTATGGAGTTCTTCAGTGTGGCTGCTGCCAGCGAATAGTTCAGCTGCTTCTGTCTGTCATCAGGGAACAGTGTGATGGCATGTAACCAGCCTCCCATGAAAGCATCGCCCACACCAACGGGATCCACCACGTCGGGGATATCCATGATCGGCGCCTGCAACAGCTTGCCTTCGGTCCAGAGCAGACCGGTCAGCGTGTGGTGTTTCGATGAGATTTCGTTACGCATACCCATCATCCAGTTCTTCACACGGGGATAGGTGGCGTGCAGCTCATCAAACCAGGCCCGATATTCATCCATCTGCATCTGGAAGGTAGAGTCCATGGCGGTGAAGGGAGGCTGTGGATGCTGGGTCAGCCAGTCGAACTCCACCGCGTCACCAAACATCATGTCGCAGCGAGAGAGCATATGACTCAAGACCCCGCGGGGATCGGCACCCTCGTATTTCCAAAGGTTCTTACGGTAGTTGATGTCGAAGCAGACAGTCACACCAAGCTCATCGGCGATGTCAAGGGCTTCAAAGGTTGCCTTCGCAGCCTGTGGTGAGATGGCTGCCGTGATACCTGATACATGGAAGTAATCACAGTCTTTCAGGATCTCGCGCCAGGGGATCATGCCTGGTTTCAGGTCGAAATAGGCCGAATTGGCACGGTCATAGATCACCTTGGGAGCTCGCATGCCGGCGGCAGGCTCGAAATAATAGGTACCAATGCGCTGTCCGCCATAGATCACCTGATTGGTGTTTACACCCAACTGCGCGAGGTTCATTGCACCGGCATGTCCGACAGGTGTATCAGGCAGACGGGTGATATAGGTCACATCCTCACCCTGAGTGGCAAGCGAGACGGCCACATTGGCCTCACTACCACCATATTTGCTGGTGAACATGTCTCCCTGAGTCAGTCGTAAGTGATACGGCTTGGAGAATCTTAACAGGAGTTCTCCGAATGTTACAATCTTCTTTTTCATATTTAGTCTCTGTAGTTTTTATCCTTTATGGACGGCTCTCGCCCTCGATGTATTGTGACATCAGCAGATGGTCGCCGTCATAGACTGCATAGGTGAAATGGTTAATCCAATCACCGAGAATCAGCATACGGGCTTTCTTCGTCAGTTGCAGGTCCACCTCAATGTGCCGATGTCCGTAGATGAAATAATCCACGTTCGAGTGGTATTGGATGTATCGTTTTGTGAAGAGCACCAGATGCTCCTTGTTCTCCCCCATATAGGGAGGCTCCTCGCCGTTAGGCCGCTTCATGCGGCTGTGCTTGGCCCAGTTCAGGCCGAACCACATACCCCAACGGGGATGAATACCAGAGAACCCCCATTGGCAGACCTTATTATGGAAGATGCTCTTGATCAACTTGAACTTCTTATCGGGGTCTCCCAGGCCGTCACCGTGAGCCAGATAGAACATCTTTCCATAGATCTCCGTCGTCTCTGGTTGCTTGTGTAGGATCACACCACACTCCTTCTCCAGATAGTCGTAGGCCCAGATGTCGTGGTTGCCTGTGAAGTAATGCACCTCCACGCCCATGTCCGTCAGTTCTGAGAGTTTCCCCAGGAAACGGGTATAGCCTTTAGGAACAACAAATTTATATTCGTACCAGAAGTCGAACATGTCACCTAAGAGGTAGATGGCTGCAGCCTTCTCCTTGATGGAATCCAGGAAACGTACCAACCGCCGTTCCTGCATTCGTCCGTGCGGAATGGCCAGCGACCCAAGGTGGGCATCGGAGAGGAAATAGATATTCTTCATATTAGTCGAATCCAAGTTCTACTCTTGCTTCTTCGCTCATCATGGATTGATCCCATGCGGGTTCGAATACCAGGTTTACATTTGATCCCTTTACACCCTCAACACTCTCAATCTTTGTGCGCACATCCTCAAGGATGTAGTCGGCAGCAGGACAGTTAGGGGCGGTAAAAGTCATATCGAGATCGACTGTAGAATCATCCTTTACATCAATCTTATAGATCATTCCCAGGTCATAGATATTGACGGGAATCTCAGGATCATAGACAGTTTTCAGCACATCTACAATCCGTTCTTCTATCTGAGTCTTTTCCGCTTGTGTCATTTGTAGTTACCGTTTGGGCTACAAAGTTAGTGCAAAATGAGCGAAAAACCAAATTTTATTGGAGTTTTATTAGCACTTCCCTGATTCATTATAGGAGTAATAGTGTCCGTCGGTGATGATGACATGGTCTTGAAAGTGTATACGCATCAGTTCACAGGCACGTTTGATACCTCTGGTCAGATCATCATCTTGGCTGCTGGGTTTCAGGTTCCCTGAGGGGTGGTTGTGGCAGACCGACAGGATGGTGGCATTGGCCAAGACAGCCTCCTTCATGATGATGCGGATATCGACGGCAGTCTCTGTGATGCCGCCATGTGAGATGCGTACCTTCTTGATGAGCCGGTAGTTTTGGTTCATCAGCAGAACCCAGAACTCCTCGACGTCGAGATCCTGCATCACAGGGTGCATGTGGTTGTAGATACGTGTGGCGGTGCCCAGGTCGGGGCGCTCCTCAGGGGTCTCCATCTGGCGACGTTTGCCCAACTCGCAGGCTGCGAGGATGCTGATGGCCTTCGCCTCTCCAATGCCGTTATAGGTGCAGAGCTCTTGAATACTCATCTTACCGAGGGTGTTCAGGTTGTTTTTGCAATCTGCCAAGATCCGCTTCATCAGTTCTACGGCGCTCTCTTTGGGAGAGCCAGAACCTATTAAGATTGCCAGTAACTCTGCATTGCTCAGTGCTTCTGCACCCAGCGATGCCATCTTCTCACGTGGCCGGTCTTCCTCAGCCCATTTGTTGATTGTAAGTTTTTCCATAGAGATTTAAGTTGATTGTTTATGACTATTTGTAGAACGTTTTTTCGAAGGCTTGAAATTCATTTTGCCCCTTGATGCATCGTTTCCACCACGATTCAATAAAGCCCAACCCATAGCCCGTCAACTGGACAAAGGCTGCAGGGATGGACAATAGTCCCACATGGAGACTCTTGTTCTTGATGCTCGAGTCGATGAAGATAAGAAGTGAATAGAGTGCCAGCGGCAGGAGTGCTAACTGACAGCACAGCTGACCTTGAGGCTTGGTGGTAGCCGAACCGAAACTGCTTATCATCAGTCCACAGACAAAGAGTAATGCCAGCCCGAAAACACCGACAGTAAAGACCGTCGGCAACAGATGAACAAGCTTCAGCGTGCCAGGATGACGCTTTTCCAGATTGATACGGGCAATACCGCTGTTATAGACCTGACGGAAGAACTTCGTGAAGTCAGTACGGCGCTTATGCCATACCCAGGCTTCAGGAAATAGACGGGGCTTATACCCTGCCTCGACAATGCGATAGGAGAAGTCGATGTCCTCACCGAAGCGCATCTTCGTAAAACCGCCCAGCTCCAGATAGATATCATGGCGGATGCCCATATTATAGGAACGGGGATAGAACTTGTCAAGCTTGGCCTTGCCGCCTCGGATGCCACCAGTCGTAAAGAAAGAGGTCATCGAATAGCTGATGGCCTTCTGTACAGGTGTAAAGTCGGGGTGGGCAGCATCAGGTCCTCCGAAAGCCTCACACGGCTGTTGGGTCAACTCGTCCTCTACAGCCTGAAGGTAGGTCGGAGGCAGGACAACATCCGAATCAAGGATGATGACATACGTGCCGTTGGCACGCTCGGCACCATAGTTGCGGCTCTGTCCAGGACCGCTGTTTTCCTTGGCGTAATAATGCAAAGAAAGGATGTCTGCATACTTGTTGCAGACATCCTTACATGGGTTTACCGATCCGTCTTCTACGATGATGACCTCAAAGTCTTTCACCGTCTGTTCACAGAGACTCTGCAACAACTCACCGACCTCGTCGGGGCGGTTATAGACGGGAACGATAATGGAGTATTTCATTATTCCTTCACTCTCTGGAGGTAAGAACCGTCGCGGGTATCTACCTGAATCAGATCGCCTTCGTTGATGAAGAGAGGAACACGTACCTCAACACCAGTCTCCAATGTGGCAGGCTTCAGTGTGTTGGTGGCAGTGTCACCCTTGATGCCCGGCTCAGAGTGGGTCACGCGGAGCACGGTCTTAACAGGCATTTCAGCATAGAGGATCGTACCGTCGGTTGTGTCAGAAACAACCTCCACGATGTCGCTCTCCTTCATATACTCATGACCGATCACGAGCTCGTTGTCGATGGGAATCTGCTCGAAAGTCTCCTGGTTCATGAAGATACGACCAGACTGATCCTCGTAGAGATACTGGTAGGGACGGCGCTCGATGACAACATCCTCCAGCTTCTCACCGATATTGAAACGGCGCTCCAGCACACGTCCGTCAGAAACGTTCTTTACCTTGATGATCATAATTGTG
>CACZTJ010000094.1 GCA_902784065.1 uncultured Prevotellaceae bacterium
CTTTGCACCCGCTTAACAGCAGATGGCGGGATAGCTCAGCTGGTTAGAGCGCATGATTCATAATCATGAGGTCGCCGGTTCAATCCCGGCTCCCGCTACTGAAGAAGGCAGTTAGAGAGATATCTAATTGCCTTTTTTCGTTTCAGATCCGCCAATCATGAATTATAGCATATAAATATTATAATAATGTATCCGACCCGTCATCTTTCCAAGGCCCGACTCGCTGTGGCAGGCATCCTGCTGCTCTGTAGCCTGCGTGCTGTGGCCCAGCAGCGCGAGAAATATGAGTTTATGCGTAACCTGCCCGTCTATGCCGACTCGCTGATTGCCGACCTCACCTATCCCCTCGCATGGGGACATAGTGAGCTGAGCGACTTTGACGCTTGGCGCCAGGCGGCCCGTCAGAAGGTTTTCGACTGTATGCTCACGCCGCCGCCCCCTCCTGCCAAGGGCTTTGAGGCCAAGATCCTCTTCGAGGAGCAGCGCGAGGGCTATAAGGCACGTAAGATCGAGATCCGCCTGAGCCGTTACTACACGGTGCCCGCCTATGTGCTCATCCCCGATGGCAAAGGTCCGTTCCCAGCAGTGAACCTCCTGCACGATCATGGTGCCCATCTCTTTATCGGCAAGGAGAAAGTCATCCGTCCGCTGGCGTGCGAGGATTCACTCGTCATCAAGGATGCCGAGGAGTGGCTTTCAGGCTATGGCGGTCAGTTCTTTGGCGACTATCTCGCCCAGCACGGCTATGTGGTGTTCGCTGCCGATGCCCCCATGTGGGGTGAGCGCGGTCAGAAAGAAGGGCCCCGTCGTGACCGTTACGACATGATTGCCGGTAATATGATGATGTATGGCATCGATCTCTCAGCCTATATGACCTACGATGATCTCTCAGGCACCGAGTATCTGGCGTCGATGCCCGAGGTCGATGCCTCGCGCATCGGCTGTGCAGGCTGGTCGATGGGTGCCTATCGGGCATGGATGCTCGCCGCCCTCTCTGATCGCATCAAGGCCAGTGCCTCTATCTGTTGGATGGTCACCTCCGACGAGCAGCTGTCGTTCAAGTACAGCCGCACCGAGAATGGCGGCTTCGCCAACTGCTACCCAGGTCTGCGCCGTTGGCTCGACTATCCCCATGTGGCTAGTATCGCCTGTCCGAAGGCGATGCTCTTCATCAACGGCTCTCAGGATAAGCTCTTCCCCGTGGCAGGCGTTCAGAAGGCCTTCGACATCATGCACGCCGTCTGGCAGAGTCAGGGTGCCGACGACAAGCTCGAAACCGAACTCTGGGACATCCCCCACAGCTGCCCCGTCGAGGCCCAACAGCGCGTTCTCGCCTTCTTCGCCAAGCATCTATAATAGTGTAATACAAAATTTCAAACATCGCTTTGTCGTCTGAGCGTGCTTCAACTGAGCCATATTAAAGATAAATTTTGCAAGTATTAATGCGCGCAATTTCTAGATTTAAATCTCGCAATTTTTATCCATAAAGGCCGCCTCCGCTGCTTCATCGTTTTGACATGGCAAAGGTAAGAACATTTGATTGCGGTTTACGAATACTTCACAAGAAATTTTTCATTTTTCTGCGAATTTTCTTTTTCCTGATTCAGTTTACATGTTTTGATGCAGTTGTTGCAGTGTTGCAGTCCTATAAAGACTCTTTCCACCACCAAAATTAATTCTCTATATTAATATATATTTATATATATAAATATAGAGTTGTTTTCCTGACTTTCACATGATCTGTTTTGGAACTGCAACACTGCAACGCTGCAGCAGCAAGGGCAGTGCGGATATATTACAGTCATCTCGACTAAGCGAAGCGCATGGAGAGATCTCATGAGATTTCTTGGACTAGCCAAGCGGCAAAGCCGAGCGCTCGACTACGCTCGAAATGACAGGGTTGCACTCGAAATGACAATGTGGGTTCGGTCGAAATGACAAAGGCGTCACCTGCGGTTTTGGAGCCAGGATTTGACCTTTACGGCTATGATGATAATAGCCGCAAGGATAAAGAGCGGTACATAGCTGCTCAGGTCGTTGGTGATGAACTGACGGAACCCCTGGACGATACCTTTGCCAAGTGTCTGAATAAACTCTATCATCGTAATGATTTTTTTTATGGCAAAATAACCTTACAGGAATTCTGCCCTTTCTTCATGATGTAGAGGCCCTTGGTAGGGGTAGTGGTTTGACGGCCTTGCAGGTCGAACCACATGGCGGCCTCGTCGTGATTGCTCGTGGCGAGAGGCGCATGGATGGCGGTGGAGCCGTCGCCAAAGGTGTCGAGGGCTGCAGTGGGTTTGCCGTCGGTGGTGAAGGCGCCCATGTCGTAGGCACCCCAGCCAACGGTGGTGTAGTAATCGGGCTTCCAGACGCCATCGGCCAGAGGCTCCCAATAGATGATGCCTGCACACTGGGGCAGATTCTTGGTCTTATCAAAAAGATCATACATGACCTTTGAGGCTTTGTCGGCATCCTGCACCTTAAATCCTGTCTCGACGATCATGACGGGCACCTTGAAGAGGTCGCCCAGCGTCTTCACGCTGTTGGCGGCATTGGTGTTGCTGGCCACACCGCTCTTCGTGTTGTCGTCCCAGTATTCCTCGTTGGGATAGTGGGATAGGCCAATCATATCGAACTTGCCGCCTGCCTCCTTGAACTCCTTATAGAACCAGCCGTCGTAGTCAGCGGCTTTGTAGGCATTGTCGATATGCACGATGACATAGGCATCGGGGAACACCTCTTTCACGGCATCGTAGCCGGCATTGCTGAGGGCGACATAGTTGGTGTAGCGTGCGCTACCTTCCTTTGTCCAATCGATCTTGCCGTGATCGAAGATCATGCCGTTGGTGGTCTCATTGCCCACCTGTACCCACTTGGGCTCGACGCCTTTCTGCTTCAGGGCGGTGAGCACCTCCTTGGTATGGTCGGCAACGGCGGCCTTCACCTGATCAAAGGTGTAACCGCTCCAGTCCTTGGGCATCTTCTGGCGACTGGGATCGGCGAAGAAATCGCTGTAGTGGAAGTCGATCATCACGTCGAGTCCCTGCTCATGGGCCCGCTCTGCCTTGTTCACGACATCGGCCTGATCGCACCAGGCACCATAACCGTAGCCGAGGGGATTGACCCAGACACGCAGACGGACGGCATTCATGCCGATGGCCTTCATCAGGGCGAAGAGCTCAGTCTCCTGACCACTGGTGGTATAGAACTTCTTGCCGCTGGCCTCCATCTCTGTGCCCCAGCTGACATCGGCCCCTCGCACAAAGTCGTTTTGAGCCTTGACAGCGGTGAGTGACAAGAGGAGCAACAGGGCGGTAAATATACGTCGTAAATCCATAGTTTTTAAGTTGTATTTCCGTTTCATGGCACAAAGATAGGCAAAAAATCACAAATTTTGAACGGAAATATGAAAAAAATGGTAGGTTTTTGGGATTTTTCAGTAATTTTGCACCAACTAAATAACCGTTTTTGCATGAGAAGACTATTCCTGATATGGCTGACTGCCCTGATTGCCGGCACTGCAACTGCCCAGCAGGTGATTGACCTGACGGGTCCGTGGGATTTTGCCGTAGGCGACACTGCCGTCTATAAGGACTTTGTGGTGCTGCCCGGATCGATGGAGACCAACGGCAAGGCCGAACAGACGGAACGGATGTGGTTTCAGCGTGGTATCTATGTGCCGCTTGACTGGCGCGAAAGCCGTGTGACGCTCTTCCTGGAGAGCCCGAGCGGGGAGACTACCGTTTATGTGAACGACGGGTTGCTGGGTAGCCGAGAGGAGCCTTTCACGCCTCATATCTTTGATCTGACAAGACTTCTGGTGCCTGGACAGCGAAACCTGATAACGGTATCCATGACCTCGCCCAAGGGCTGCTGGCAGGGTATCTCCGGACGTGTGGAGATGCGCTCGCAGCCACGTGACCTCTATATTGAACGCGTGAAGCTGAATCCCCATCCCTTCATGGGTGTCGTGAATATCGATCTCCAGCTGACAGGGCGCATCAACTATCTGAACAGTGATGTGGTGGCCGTGCTGCTGCAGCGTGCTGATGTGGATTCAGCAACGGTGGTGAGCCGTTATTTCTCCCTGGATGGCAGACAAGTGAACCTGGTGATGCCTTTCGAAAAGGAGGTGGCTTTGTGGGATGAGTTCCATCCGCACCTCTATCGGATCGCGATCGCTGTGGGTGATGATTATTTCGAGACCACCTTCGGCATGCAGGAGACGATGCTTCTGAACCACATGCCTGTGATCAACGGACATGAGATCTTCCTCCGTGGAGTGGTGAATGAAGGACAGCTCTCGCCGACGGGCTTCGCAGCCACAGATGTGGAGGCGTGGCTTGAGACCTTCCGTGCCTGCAAGAACTATGGCTTCAACAATATGCGCTTCAAAGGCTATTGTCCGCCAGAGGCTGCCTTCACAGCGGCCGACAAGCTGGGCTTCTACCTGCTGCCTGAGGTGCAGGGTGATGAGGTGGCTCGGGTGATTGATGTCTTCGGACAGCATCCCTCGTTCCTGATGATGGGACCAGCCTGTTATCCTGACTCGCTCCGTCCTGTGATTCAGGAGATCCCCTCGTCGAAGTTGGATAATGACAGCAGCAGGCTGTGCTACTACAAGCATCAGATAGAGGGCAACCTGCTGGGTGATAGTGTGTCAGGGTTCGAGGTGCAGGACTTTGCAGAGGTGCGCAGTCACTTCACGCCCAATGAGTGGCGCCAGTTCTGCTCGTCGGTGGTGCCGCTGGTGCATTTTCCCCATGCCAAGCTGACGCCAGCCGATACGCTCTGCGTGCCTGTGGCGGTGTATAATGCGATGGGCGGTGATCTGCGCCCCATCAGAGCCTCATATTATATCACTGATGAGAAGCGGCAGGTGCTGTTAGGCGGTCAGCTGCCGCCCAAGGGCATCCCCTTGGGGAAACAGATGGAACTGGGCACGATTTGCGTGCCGCTCGACTCGATCGCTGCCCCTCAGAAACTGACGCTTACCTTGACGCTGGGCAGTAGGATTGCCAACAGTTGGGAGTTTATGATCTCGCCAGCCCCAGAGCCGTCGCCAGCCATCAAACCAGAAGAGACGATGTGATAGAAAACAAAAAGAGAGGCCTGAAACCTCTCTTTTTTGGTGATCCGTTTGGGATTCAAAAATTGAAATACCGTGAAATAATTTTGAGATGATTTGCTTTGTAAATCAGGTGTTTACGAGGTTAAATATATTAAAGCGTTTCAAAAATGTGGTGCAATAATTTGGTTCGGTGGTGCAAAAAGAGTACCTTTGCACCACGTTTTAAACACGCTTTAATAATATAATAGGTATGAAAGGACTTACAATAGTAAAGAGGACAAGCAAGCAGGAAGGAACTATAAGGCTCCGTTTCCGTTTGCGCGATGGAAGAGGTGTTGACCTGTACCATAAGAGTGAAATTGACGCAGAACTAAAGGATCTGGATAAGTTTACCGATACTGGTGAGTTAAAACCCCGCGTAAGTGTATATAACAAGCAACTGAAACTTGATATAGACACGGAAATAGACGCTATGGAAACAGCTTATCGGCAGTTATGCGAGGTTAAAGACAAAACTCGTATTACGGCTGAAGACTTTGAAAAGACTATTTCAGATGTTTTACATCCCCAGAAGAATGTGAAAGCTCTGACTGAGATGACGCTAGTTGATAGGTTTTCAAAATACATCGATGATGGCTTGCGTGATGGTAATTTTGGCGAAGGCAGGCAGAGGCATTATAAGGTGTCATTAGGTGAACTCACCAGATTTCTTACTATCCAACATCGGCTGAAGGTCACTCCGTCAGAATTTGATGCGGATGACCTGATGGATTTTCGACAGTTCCTGTTTGATGAATACAAATACGTGGATAAACATAAGAGCCTGTATGATATGGTCAAGCCAAGGAATATACCAGCAGAACGCCGTGACCAGAATACCGTTGCTACAAAGATGAAAAAGATTCAGGCATTTTTCAATGAGTTGATAGAAAAAGGCGAGTTGAGTGCTTCGCCATTCATCTATTTGGGAAAGAACAAGAAACGAACCATGATGCGCGAGTCTTATGATCCACCTATTTTCCTTTTGCAAGAAGAGTTCCTGAAAGTTAGGGATACTGAAGTGCCAGGGCCTCTACAGGAAACAAAAGATGCTTTTGTTTTGCAATGTGCCTTTGGATGCCGCATCAGCGAGTTCAAAAGATTGTCGATGGACAATATTGCAGTATCTGATGATGGTATTATGTATATTCATTATTTGCCAGAGAAAACACTCAGAGAAAATGTGAGCCGTAAAGAAATTGAGACTCCTGTGATGCGCTTTGCCTATGATATCATCATGAAGTATAAATTTAACTTCCATATCTTGAAATATGTCAGTGGCAAAAGTGGTTATAATGTAAAAATCAAAGAATTGATGAAATATTGTGGCATTGACCGTAAGTGTGCAGTCTTTGACGAGGAACTTGGTAATAATAAATATCAGCCCCTTTACGAGCTGGCCAGCAGCAAAACTTGTCGAAAGACGCATGTTGATATTCTGACTAAGGCCCAGATAAACATGTATGCAGCCGGATTGCATCATGAGGGCAGTGATGCGGTGAATCACTATACTCACATGGATATGAAAGACCGTATTTGAAGATTTTAGAGTAAGGTATGGCAAAAGATAAATTTGACGAGTTTTGTGAGAATCTGGACAGAGAATATGGGAAGTCCAATACAGATAAGAATGTTGAGTATGTAATGTCTTTGATCAAACAACGTTTACAACCAGATGGGAAGGTGGATGACAATATTCCAGTCCCATCGTTGGAGTCTGTTGCAGAGGTTATGTTGATAATGACCGAGAGGCCTAATTTGACTTTTAAGCAGTTCTGTGAGAAAGATAGAAGTCACAAGCGGGTGATAGAATATCTGTTTATTCGGGCAAAGAATCATTATGATGAGGTCGAAGGGCTTATAAAACAACTTTTAGGGAAATCTTTTAAAGGATTGACCCCGAAGATAGTTTTGGCCTTTCTCAAAATGTGGAGACAAATGAATAAAGAAAGTAGGCCGTCGTCTTTTCTGAAGGTTGTACAATTCCCAGAAAGAGCCAAGGAAATAATAGATACACTACACTTTATGACCGATGGAGAAGTCGGAAAGGGTGCTGCTACTGTCATGTTTGTTGCACGCGATGAGGGTTTGTTAAGCAGCTGTAAATACGAAAATATAAAAGATGAATTCCCGTCTATTCATCAGAAGGCTTATAACAAGGAACTTGCACAATTAGATAGAGGTGACCGTGAAACATTCTTCCGACCTATTAGAACAGTATTGAGGTCAAGGATAGGCTACACTAAGCATGACGATGGTCGAATAGAATTTGTTAAGACCTCTATGTCGCCCAAGAATATGCTCTATCAATTTTTCCGTTGGCTCTGGTCTTTTGTCTAAGAAAAGATTGCCTCAGAATGTTTGCGATAAGGTCTGTAATCTCATGTTTACAGGCCTTTTTTAGTGCCTTTTTGCGTTAAATCCGATTAACAGAAGTAGCTTTTGGTAGTCGGCTACCGCAGGCTA
>CACZTJ010000095.1 GCA_902784065.1 uncultured Prevotellaceae bacterium
CGAGAAGCTGCTCTCTACGATGGTTGCCCAGAAGCTGGAGCGTCGTAAGAAGGTCGGCAAGTACACCGGCAAGTTCTCTGCCCTGCACCACTTCTTCGGTTACGAGGGACGTTGTGCTGCTCCTTCTAACTTCGATGCAGACTACTGCTATGCCCTGGGTACCTCAGCAGCTCAGCTGATTGCCAATGGTAAGACAGGCTACATGGCTATCGTGAAGAATACGACTGCTCCTGCCGACCAGTGGATTGCCGGTGGTGTGCCCATCACGATGATGATGAACATGGAGAAGCGTTCTGGTGAGATGAAGCCTGTGATCCGCAAGGCTCTTGTTGAGCTGGATGGTGCACCCTTCAAGTATTTTGCAGCTCATCGCGATGAGTGGGCTCGTAAGACTTGTTTCGTGTATCCTGGTCCTATTCAGTACTGGGGTCCCACAGAGGTATGCGACCAGCCTACAAAGACGTTGGCTCTTGAGCAGGCAAAGTAAATTTGATGACGAAGAGAAAAGTAGTCCGTCGCAAAGGCGTCGGCACCACTCATACGTATCACGGCCCAGGGCATAGGAAGCGCCCTGGTGTCGTGATACGCTTCTTACAGAAGGTTCCTTCATGGGGCTGGTGGATAGGTGGTGCTACAATCGTGGCCCTTTACGTATGGTTCTTCTACTATTTCTTTGTCGGACCTTTCGGCTTCCGCTGGCGTGCCTTATATGGAACGGTGAACTATCCTGATGGCTATGAGATTCATGGTATCGATATCTCTCATCATCAGGGACGTATCGACTGGGATGAGCTGAAGGATAATGGTAGTATCAATGAGTGCCCCATTACCTTTGTGATGATCAAGGCCACAGAAGGCGCTACCCAGACGGATGAAAATTTCCGAGATAATTTCTATCAGGCTCGCGAACATGGTTTTACCCGTGGTGCCTATCATTTCTATAGTGTTCATACGCCAGCCTACCAGCAGGCTGCACATTTCATCAAAAATGTGAAGCTGGAGAATGGCGACCTGCCACCAGTGCTTGATGTGGAGCATAAACCTAAGAACCAGACTGATGAGGAGTTTAAGAACTCTGTGAAGCTCTGGCTTGAAACGGTGGAAAGATACTATAAGGTAAAACCGATACTCTATACCTATTTCAAATTCAAGACTCGTTATCTGAACGATTCCATTTTCGACCAATATCCCTATTGGATCGCACATTATTATGTGGATTCACTTGAATATAAGGGTGAATGGAAATTCTGGCAGCACACCGATGTGGGGCGGCTGCCAGGAATTAAAGGTAGTGTTGATTTCAATATCTATAATGGTTCTTATTACGATCTTCGCCAGATGACTATCGGCTCACAGGAGACCATCGGCGAAAAGGCCTATAGCGAATAAGAACTATTGTTTCATCAGGTATTGCTTGAAATCAGTGAAGTCCTTGCTCATGGGGACGCTCTGCTTCTGACCTTTCATGAAGTTGGCCAGACGTTCTGGAATCTCGACATCGATACCCAGAATCTCATCGACTTTCTCCTTGAACTTTGCAGGGTGGGCTGTCTCGCAGAATACGCCCACTTCACCTGGGTTGAGTCCATCAGCCAGAGCCTGGAAACCACATGCACCATGAGGATCGAGGATATACTTGGTATCCTCATAGCACTCACGCATGGTCTGACGGATCTGATCATCGCTATAGGTAGCTCCGCTGATGAGTGAGGTGATCTTCTCGTGACTCTTGCCATAGAGATCATAGATACGGGCAAAGTTAGAGGGATCGCCTACATCCATCGCATTGGCGAGTGTCTGCTTTGAAGGTTTCGGCTCGTATTTGCCAGTCTGCAAGTATTTGAAGAAGATATCGTTGGCATTATTAGCAGCGATGAATCGTTTGATGGGGAGTCCCATCTGATGTCCAAACAGGGCAGCACAGATGTTTCCGAAGTTACCTGAAGGTACGCACATCACGAGATTGTCGGCACGTCCCTGTTCCTTCATGCGGGCATAGGCATTGAAATAGTAGAATGCCTGAGGCAGGAAACGGGCCACGTTGATGCTGTTGGCTGAGGTGAGCTTCATGTGCTGATTAAGCTCGGCATCCATGAAGGCATTCTTTACGAGTGCCTGACAATCGTCGAACACACCATCCACTTCAATAGCGGTGATATTCTTGCCCAGAGTGGTGAACTGGCATTCCTGAATAGGAGAGACCTTGCCCTTGGGATAGAGTACATACACATGGATGCCGTCGACTCCCAGGAAGCCGTTGGCTACTGCTGAACCGGTATCGCCAGAGGTAGCTACCAGCACATTGACCTGCTGAGTGCCCTGTTCCTGACGGATAAAGTACTGCAGCAAACGAGCCATGAAGCGGGCACCTACATCCTTGAAGGCGAGGGTAGGACCATGAAACAGTTCGAGGGTATAGATGTTATCCTTTACCTGAACTACGGGACAGTCGAACGACAGGGTGTCGTAGACGATATCGTGAAGTGCATCAGGATCTACATCTTCGCCAAAGAATGCGCTGGCTACGGTATAGGCAATCTCCTGAAAACTCATCTTCTCGATGTTGTCGAAGAACTCTTTTGGCAGTTTGTTGATACGCTCTGGCATATAAAGTCCGCGGTCTTCTGCGAGACCTTTTACAACTGCTTTGTGCAAATCAGCGATGGGAGCATTCCCGTTGGTGCTATAGTATTTCATACCATTATATCATTTTTACTTTTATACATTGTTCATGAGGGCTTGCATAAACTCGTTGAGTTTTAGGAGTCCGTAAGATCCTGATACACAGCTTACTTCATCGTATTGTTGAACATTGTCTGCATCAATGCCACGATACCAGATCAGGAAAGGTACAGGTTGTCCCACATGGATGCGCTGCTCTACTGGTGTGAGATGATCAGGGAGCACGGCGATGCATACAGGCTCATCCCATGATTGCACCTTATTATATATAGGGGCGATGAGTCGTTGATCCAGATACTCGATGGTTTTCAACTTCAGTTCCAAGTCGCCATCATGTCCGGCTTCGTCGCTGGCTTCTACATGTACGAATACGAAATCATCTTTCTCAAGCGCCTCAATCGCTGCCTGAGCCTTTCCTTCGTAATTGGTATCTGCCAAACCTGTAGCACCTTCCACCTCTACAATCTTCAGTCCTGCATAGTGGCCTATACCACGAATCAGATCAACGGCAGAGATCACGGTTCCAGACTTGATCTCAGGATACTGTTGCTGCAAGGTTTCCATAGAAGGACGATACCCACCGCTCCAGGGCCAGATGCTGTTGGCTTGGCGTTCTCCACGCTTCGCACGTTCCTGATTGAAAGGGTGAGCAGCAAGAAGATCCTGCGACTTTAGGATCATCTCGTTGATGAGGTCGGCAGTTTGCTGTGCTGAGAGTCGTCCTGTTTCAACAGGTGCATTCTCCTCAGCCTTAACCAACAGTTCGCGCCAAGCCTCATTGGGATGATCATGGGGTGGGGCACATACAATATGTTTTGAGCCACCTTTGATCACTAGCAGATGACGATACTGGATACCTGTGATGAATTTAACACGCTCACAGCCCTCTCTATCGTTGATGGGCTTGGCGAGGTTCTCATTCAGGTATTTAATCAGGATGTCGGCATCGTCAGTCTCCAAATTGCCGCCATTATGCGTGATGATCTTTCCATCAGCCAGTGTGATGATATTGCAGCGAATGGCAAAGTCATCATCTGCCATCTCGTAGCCTATCGAAGCAGCCTCTAACGGACCGCGACCCTCATATACCTTGTTGAGATCATAGCCAAGAATCGCCGTATTCGCCACCTCACTACCAGGAGGGAAACCCTCTGGTACAGTAACGAGTCGTCCACAGCGACCTTCCCGAGCCAACTGGTCCATCATAGGCTTATGGGCATATTGCAATAAGGTCTTCCCACCGAGACGCTCGACGGGAAGATCTGCCATGCCATCACCAAGAATGATGATATGCTTCATAAACTAAATGTTTGCGATTGACATGATGTTCGCGAAGACACCAGCTGCAGTAACAGCGGCACCAGCGCCGTAGCCCTGAATCAGCATGGGGTATTCCTTATAGCGCTCCGTAGTGAGCAGCACAATATTGTTAGAGCCTTCAAGTCCATAGAACGGATGTCCGTAAGGCACCTCCTTCAATGCAACGCTGGTCTTGAACGATGACGGATTATTCTCGTCGGCTTCCATCGTTGCCACAAAGCGCCAACGCTTGTTCTCTGACTCGAGCACCTGACGACGGGCCTCAAAGTCGGCATCAAGTTCAGGCAGACGCTTCCAGAAATCATCAATTGATCCCTCAAAGTAGCTGTCGGGCACGAATAGATGCTTCTCTACATCATCTTGTTCTACCTTATAGCCTGCCTCACGGGTCAGGATCACCAGCTTACGGATCACGTCAGTACCACTGAGGTCGATACGTGGGTCTGGCTCAGAGTAACGCTGTTCCTTAGCACGCTTCACTGTCTCAGAGAAGGGCACATCAGCTGCTATCTCATTGAAGATGAAATTCAGCGTACCAGAGAGGATAGCCTCAATCTTCAGGATCTTATCACCAGAGTTACACAGGTCATTGATGGTACCGATAATCGGCAGACCAGCACCTACGTTGGTCTCATAACGGAACCACACACCACGATCGCGCGCCGTCTGGCGAAGCTTTACATAGCTGTCATAATCGCTTGATGCGGCGATCTTGTTAGCAGCTACAACTGATATGTTATGCTCTAAGAAAGTCTGATAGAGTGATGCGATCTGTCGGCTGGCTGTACAGTCAACAAACACAGAGTTGAAGATATTCATCTTCACAATCTCGTCGCGCATGTGATCTGTATTGGCAGCAAAACCTGCACGCAGGATCTTCTCGTAATTGTCGAGATCGATACCATCGCGATCCAACACAAAGTTATCTACATCGCTGATACCAACAACGTTCAGCTTCAGACGACGTGACTGCATGAGGAACTGCTGCTGTGTACGGATCTGCTCAAGCAGCATGCCACCTACGGTACCAATACCACAGATGAAGAGATTCAGTACCTTATACTCTGACAGGAAGAATGAGTCGTGGAGTACATTGAGCGACTTGCGCAGGAACTTTCCATCTACAACAAACGAGATGTTCGTCTCTGAAGCACCCTGGGCACAAGCAATGACAGAGATACCTGAGCGGCCCAATGTACCAAACAGCTTACCTGCGATACCTGGTGTCTGCTTCATGTTCTCACCCACGATAGCGATGGTAGCAAGTCCGCTCTCTACCTGCATGGGATACATGGCACCCGTCTCAATCTCTTTGGCAAACTCTGCATTCAGTACTTCTGCTGCAGCCTCAGCATCCTCATCACGCACACCAATAGAGGTGGAGTTCTCTGAAGAAGCCTGTGATACCATAAACACAGAGATACCCTTATTTGCCAGCGTGGTGAAGATACGACGGTTTACACCAATCACACCTACCATCGACAGACCGGTAACGGTAATCAGAGAAGTTCCCTTGATGCTTGAGATACCCTTAATGGGCTTATTGTCGTCTTCAATCGTTGACTTAATCAGGGTTCCTGGATGTTCAGGATTGAAGGTGTTCTTTACTTTAATAGGTATATTCTTGACGCAGACAGGGTAGATGGTTGGCGGATAGATTACTTTCGCGCCGAAGTTACAAAGCTCCATCGCCTCTACGTAAGAGAGTTCGTTAATGGTGTAGGCACTCTTAATCACCTTGGGGTCAGCTGTCATAAAGCCGTCAACATCCGTCCAGATCTCCAGTACTTCTGCATTCAGCACAGCAGCCAGGATAGAAGCCGTATAGTCGCTGCCGCCACGTCCCAAATTTGTGGTCTCGTGGCTGTCTCTGTCGCGGGCAATAAAGCCTGGCACAACATATATGTTCTTATCACTCAGATCCTTGAAGGCTTCCTTCACCAACTCTGTGGTCAGGTCAGCATCAATCACATGTTTACCATGCTTCTTCTGGGTACGGATAAAATCGCGTGCATTTAAACGAACACCATTCTTCACTAAAGCAGCTACGATGTTTGATGACAGGCGCTCACCATATGACACAATGGCATCCTGTGTCTTCTCCGAAAGATCATGGATCAGATACACACCGTAATAGATGCTCTTCAACTGTTCGAAGAGCGAATCTACTCTCTTGAATAAGTTTTCGCGTTTCTGGGGGTCGGTGATAATCGTGTCAATCATCTGGTGGTGACGTTCCATCATGCCGTCAAACTCTTCACGATAACGCTTATCACCTTTGAGGGCCATCTGGGAAATAGCGATCAACTTGTCGGTGATGCCGTCGAGGGCACTTACTACTACTACGACAGGTTGCGTCCGAGCCTCT
>CACZTJ010000096.1 GCA_902784065.1 uncultured Prevotellaceae bacterium
AAAAGGAATCATCGCATTATCACCCCTCGTGGTGTTTATCCTGTTCTACTTAGTCACCAGCATCATTGCTGGTGACTTCTACAAGATACCCATCACAGTCGCTTTCATGGTGTCAAGTTTCTATGCTATCATCATTGCTAGTGGATCGTCTCTGATGCAGCGCATCAATATCTACAGCCGTGGAGCTGCTACTGAGCAGATGATGCTGATGATTTGGATTTTCATTCTTGCTGGTGCTTTTGCCCATTCCGCTAAAACAATGGGCAGCATCCAGGCTACCGTCAACCTCACCTTTTATCTCCTTCCTCCACAGATGCTGTTAGCAGGTATGTTTCTCGCATCCTGTTTTATCTCCCTCTCCGTCGGCACCAGTGTGGGAACGATAGCAGCCCTTGTACCTATTGCTGCAGGAGTGGCCAGTGAGACGAATATAGATGTGGCAATGATGACAGCCATCATCGTTGGTGGCTCTTTCTTTGGCGATAATCTCTCTTTTATTTCCGACACGACGATTATGGCTACCCAGACACAAGGTTGCCGACTCAGCGATAAGTTTCGTGTAAACGCCTTTATCGTGTTACCTGCTGCCATACTCATCCTGATTGTATATCTTTTCATCGGACAAGGTATCCATGCACCGAAATATGTACCATCCCCTGAATGGATGAAGGTTTTACCTTACCTTGTCGTATTCGTTACAGCCATCCTTGGTATGAATGTGATGGCAGTTCTTTCCCTCGGTCTGATCATGACAGGTATCATCGGACTCATTACAGGGGCGTTCGACCTCTATGGATGGTTTGGCGCAATGGGTGATGGCATTCTCTCTATGGGTGAGCTGATTATCGTCACCATGATGGCAGGTGGTCTGTTAGGTCTCATCAAGCAACAGGGCGGTATCGACTTTATTATCCGCATGATGACCCGTCACGTCAACAGTAAGCGGGGAGCCGAATTGAGTATTGCAGCCCTTGTTTCCTTTGTTGATGTCTGTACGGCTAACAATACGATAGCCATTCTCACAGTAGGCGGCATTGCCAAACAGATTGGCGACCGTTATGGAGTAGATAACAAAAAGTGTGCCTCTATCCTCGACACTTTCTCCTGTACTGTTCAGGGGCTCATCCCTTATGGTGCCCAACTACTCATTGCAGCAGGCCTTGCCGCCATCAACCCCGTTAGCATCATCCCTTGGCTCTACTATCCATTCGTGTTAGGCATTGCAGCCATCGGTGCCATTTTATTCCGTTACCCTCGTAGATACTCTTAAATTATGGATATCATTCAGCGAAATCTTTTCCGATTGTTACGTAGTGGAGCCTTTGGTTCCCAAGAGCAGATTGAACCTATGTCGGCTTTTAAGTGGGAGCGACTTTATCAGATAGCGATGCTCCACGATGTTATCCCCTATGCCTATAAGGGTATCTCCAATTGTCATTCTCAGTTTTTCATGCACCTCACTGACAAGCAGGAACTCACATGGAAACGTGCTTACGAGGAGATAACTTCCCATCCCGCAGACAACGAGGAAGATACTTTTTTGCGTGCTGATATACTGACTAATCCTATGCTCAACAGTCAGTTACAGAACATTCTTGACGATGAACACTCCGATATGATAACCCGCCAACTCTTGTTGCAGCTTATCCGTGTGATGCGTCATATCCTTAATGAAGGTATGCCTATTCGTCAGCTGTTGGAACTGGGTATGATGCTCCATCAGCATAATAAGCAGATTAACTTCGACCAATTACGTCAATGGATAAAAAAACTCCGTCTGACACAAATGTGCCAGCTCGAAGGTGAATGTCTCATATTGTTCTTTGGTTTTCATGCCGAGGACCTACCGTTTGTCACTCCACTTCAAAGCAAACGAACCTCACAGATAGCTCAGGAGTTGTTGGAGTTTACTAACACCCGTTCCCACGACTGGTATTTCTCACAGGATGACGATAGTATATTCGTCCATAACAGTAACTCGTCTGCAATGTTCAGCCACGTACGCCGTTCAAGTCGTTACTTCCGATATCATCCCACAGAGAGCCTTACCAACTTCTTCGCGTCATTTGTGCACTCTCTTTCTCATATCGAGGAATAGCATCAGGCTCACCTCCCTTGATGTGCACATGTTTAAATCTGATATCCCTTAACCCGTGTTTGCCCATAAAGCGGCTCTTATCTACATAGCCCTTGATACCTATAATCTGCCCCTTACTTGTGTATTGCCACATCGTGATGTCACGACCATCGGCAAGCACAGGTTCCTCTGGCAAATACATGGCGATCATCAGTTTATAATCATCCACTTGTCCTATCAGGTGCTTATTATAGAAATTTCGATAGGAATAGACCAATGGTGGCTGGCGATACTCCTTTTCCACCATCCCGAGGAAAGTAATCAGTGAATCGCAGAACTCCTCAGTAGGCAGTCCGCCTGTGGTCTCAACATCTATCATCGGAATCAGATCCTGCTCTCCTGGTCGGCACTGTAAACGGAAATTATCCAACTGCAGTTTCAATGGAGTTTTTGGACGGAAGAAATGATATGAGCCAACTTTCAGTCCATAGCGATGAGCCAACTGAATATTCCTTTCATACAAATCATCCACGCGGTCACCACCTTCAGTAGCCTTCAGATACACATATGCCATTTTAGTGTTCTCTCCTACTGTCTCCCAGAAAACTTGTCCCTGATAGTGTGACAGGTCTATGCCGTGAACATGGTCGCAAGTATCCTCACACTGCAAGAAAGGGTCATAGTCTGGATCATCCAGTCTTGGATCTATCGGAACAATCTTCTTAACCACCTTCTTTTTCGATGTCTTCTTATGTTTAGCCACACGATGGGTCTTATGAGCTTTTTTGCCGCGTTTAGGACGCTTTGCAGAGGTTTCGCCAACAGCAACTAATGCTATCAGCAGGGCAATTATAATGGTAAACTTTCTCATTGTTTCTGTTTTTGAGTGGCAAAGTTACTAAAAAAAGGCCAAATAATCGCATCCATTCACTTTTTTTTCGTACCTTTGCCCAAAATTAGTGAAATAATGAAATTATCTCGAATAATCCTCAGCCTTATGGCTATAAGTTTTGCAGCGTGCGGTAGCGACGATACGCCAGATCCCGGACCAGGCCCCGGACCGGAGCCTCCCGTCACTACCAACGAACGAACAGTACTGGTTTATATGGCGGCAGATAACAACCTACATAATTTCGCTGAATACGACCTCAATGAGATGAAAGAAGGTTCTAAGGCACTCAACGACAATCAGAATCTCATTGTATATGTTGACAATAATAACACTAAAACAGTTCCCTGTTTCGTACGAGTCAAAGATGGGCAGTTTATCGACTCCACAACTGTCAGCGAGTCTTCCACTGCCAACCCAGCAGTCCTAGAAGAGGCTTTGCGCTATGCCCGCACGAAATATCCAGCCAAGAGCTATGGCCTCGTGCTTTGGGGCCATTCCACAGGATGGCTTATGAGGAATGACACCATCCCCTATCTTAGAAGTCGTGCCTATGGCCTTGACTCAAATAATAATACTTCCATATGGATGAATATCCCCTCGATGGCCCGTGCTATCAAAAACGGTATGAACGGTGAGAAGCTTGCTTTCATTCATGGCGATTGCTGCAACTTCGGTACTGTAGAGGTGGCTTATGAACTGCGCAATGTCACCGACTATGTCATCGGCTCTCCTGCAGAGATTCCTGATGAAGGCGCCGATTACTCTAATCTATCATGTTTCTTTGACACCAGTTCCACTTTCTACGAAAAGATTATCGACGATTATTGGGATTTCTATATTAACGAATTCAAGACTAAAATCTATAGATATTATCTGCAAGATTATGGTGATTTGGCAGGTTATAGTGTTCCTCTTATGGCAGTAAAGACTTCTGAGCTTGATAATCTGGCTGTAGCCACTGCAAAACTACTTAATACCATCCCTGACAAACTGAATCCTACAGGCACACTTGATTTCAGCAACGTTATCTTCTATGCTGTCGGCAATGGCCTTAAGCATAACTATGACATGTATAAGACGCTGAAAGAGAATACAGCTGAGGCCGACTTCAACGAATGGAAACCTGCCTTTGAGAAAGCTGTACCTTACTATCGTTTATCACCTCGTTGGTTTGTTAGCAAGAGTACACTCACGACATTCATCAAATATATGCTATCATTTGATACAATCAGTTCCGACTGTCATGTGTTAAGTATGTTCTTCCCTGGGACTCAGTATAATAATATCTATCCAAGCTGGAACTCCACGATACAAAAACTTCAGTGGAATGGCCCCATTAGTTGGCAGCAGTACGGCTGGTAGCCATCCGCTCTACATACTTCATCTCCCTCAGGATACGCTTTTGCCTTTTAAGCATGTATGCTGAGGGATTTTTACTTGAGAATTTTCTCGGATTAGGCAATGTGGCAGCAATCAGCGCGCATTGTTCTCTGGTTAGACTCTTGGCATCAGTATTGAAATGAGCCTCAGCCACAGCCTCTGCTCCATAGATGCCATCACCCATCTCAATGGAGTTTAGGTACACCTCCATGATGCGTTCCTTAGGCCACATCAATTCGATGAGTAATGTAAAATACACCTCAAAACCCTTTCTTACCCAAGAGCGTCCAGGCCACAGAAAAACGTTCTTCGCTGTCTGTTGTGAAATGGTTGAAGCCCCCAGTTTCCGTTTCTCAGGATGCTTCTTATTACGCTCCATCGCCTTCTCAATAGCCTCATAGTCAAAACCATGATGCGTCAGGTAGTTGGCATCCTCACTTGCCATAACGGCAATAGGCAGATGGGGGGATATATGCTCTAGCGGTTCCCAGTCGTGGCTCAGCTTCAGTTCCTCACCCGCCTTCACCTGTTGATAACAACGGATCAACATCAAAGGGGTCACCACCACAGGGATAAAACGCAGTGCTACAACAGAAAGAATAGTGGAGGCAAAGAATGCCACCACTATCCATTTCAATGTTTTCTTAATAAAGTGCATTACTTACCAGCCTGTGCATTAGCCTCGTTGATCATCTTCTGTGAAGCATACATATAAATCTCCACACGACGATTCTGAGCCTGTCCGGCAGCTGTAGCATTAGAAGCGACAGGGTTCTGCTCACCAAAGCCGTCCACACTCTTGATCTGAGATGTGGGAACGCTCAGGCTCTGCAGATATGAAGAAACAGCAGCTGCACGATCCAATGAGAGAGCCTTGTTCTTCTGGGCGCTCTGCTCAGCTGTTGAGTTCTTCCAGCCCTGGTTGTCGGTGTAGCCCTGAATAGCCACATCGCAGTCGCCGTTGTTCTTCAGCACATTAGCCAGCTCCTGCAATGAAGTCTTAGAGGTTGCTGTCAGTGTTGACTTACCTGAACTAAACAAGATACCTGAATCGAAAGTCACCTTCACGGCGTCCAGACCGTTAGCATCCTTCACCTCTTCTACCTGTGCATTCTGAATAGCCTCAGCTTCCTTCTTAGCCTTATCCATCTTCTTACCGATAAGAGCACCTGCACCTGCACCTACAGCAGTACCAATAACAGCACCAATTGCAGTGTTACCAGCAATTGCACCTACAATAGCACCTAAAGCAGCACCACCACCAGCACCGATAGCAGTACCCTTTGCCGTATTATTCCAGTTACATCCAGAAAGCACCAGTGCTGCGCACAGTGCTACGCAAATTGACTTTAAACTTTTCATAATTTTCCTATTTTTTGATTGTTAAACATTCATTTCATTGCAAAGATACAAATAAAATCAGAAATCATCACACTTAATTCACAAATTTTATGTAATTTTGCACGCAAAATTGATAAATCGATAAATACAATGGCTAAAGAATTGAAAGAATTAACGAAAAGGGCCGATAACTACAGCCAGTGGTTCAACGACCTGGTAGTGAAGGCTGATATGGCAGAGCAGTCTGCCGTTCGCGGATGTATGGTAATCAAGCCTTACGGTTACGCCATCTGGGAGAAGATGCAGCAGCAGCTTGATAAGATGTTTAAAGAAACGGGGGCTCAGAATGCCTATTTCCCCCTTCTTATCCCAAAATCGTTCCTTTCTCGTGAGGCAGAGCATGTAGAAGGCTTTGCCAAAGAGTGCGCTGTGGTTACCCACTATCGTCTGCGTGCCAAGGAAGATAAGAGTGGCGTCGAGGTCGATCCTTCAGCAAAACTTGAGGAAGAGCTCATCGTTCGCCCCACTTCAGAGACCATCATCTGGAACACCTATAAGAACTGGATCCACTCTTGGCGCGATCTGCCCCTGATGTGCAACCAGTGGTGTAACGTCATGCGTTGGGAGATGCGTTTCCTCCGCACCTCAGAGTTCCTCTGGCAGGAAGGCCATACCGCTCACGCCACTCGTGAAGAGGCAGAAGAAGAGGCACAGAAGATGCTGAAGGTCTATGCCAAGTTCGCTGAAGAGTGGATGGCAGTACCAGTCATTCAGGGTGTGAAGAGTGAGACAGAGCGCTTCGCTGGTGCCCTCGACACCTATACCATCGAGGCAATGATGCAGGATGGTAAGGCTTTGCAGAGCGGAACCTCTCACTTCCTGGGTCAGAACTTCGCCAAGGCATTCGAAGTTACCTATCTTAATAAAGATAATAAACCTGAATACGTATGGGCTACCTCATGGGGTGTCTCTACTCGACTTATCGGCGCCCTTATCATGACCCATTCTGATGACAACGGTCTCGTGCTGCCTCCAAAGCTTGCGCCGATTCAGGTAGTCATCGTACCAATCTCTAAGGGGGACGATCTCGTACATATCACAGAGCGCCTCACACCTGTGATTGAGGAACTGCGAAAGGCTGGTATCACCGTGAAATACGACGATGCCGACAACAAGCGTCCTGGCTTCAAGTTTGCCGATTACGAGTTGAAGGGTGTACCTGTACGCCTTGTGATGGGTGCCCGCGATCTCGAAAACGGTACGATTGAGGTGATGCGCCGTGATACCCTTGAGAAGGAGACACGCCCTGTTGATGGTATCGTAGAGTATGTAGAGCAGCTTTTGGAAGACATCCAAAAGAACATCTTCGAGAAGGCAAAGAACTATCGTGATGCCCACATCTACGAGTGTGACAACTACGAGGAGTTCAAGGAACGTGTGAAGGATGGCGGATTCTTCCTCTGCCACTGGGACGGTACTGCCGAGACCGAGGCTAAGATCAAGGAAGAGACACAGGCTACCATCCGTTGTGTGCCCTTCGGTGTAGAACAGACGCCTGGTATCGATATGGTTAGCGGCAAGCCTTCAAAGGCTCGTGTTATCATCGCCCGCAGCTATTAATAGAGTATTTTAAACAGCTATACAAAAATCCCTGCTGAAATTATCAGCAGGGATTTTTTAGATTATATCAATTTGCAGATCTGCTCGAGATACTGGCGATCGACGTCATCGAAGGTGGCGAGTTGATCGCTGTCGATGTCGAGCACAGCAGTGACTTTGCCATCAGGACCGAACACTGGGACAACGATCTCTGAGCGGGATTGGCTGCTGCAGGCGATGTGACCAGGAAACTGATCTACATCGGGTACTACAACTGTCTGCTGCCGCAGCCAAGCTGTGCCGCAGACACCTCTCCCGAAGGGGATGTGCATGCAGGCAACAGGGCCCTGAAACGGACCAAGCAGCAACTCGTCGCCGATAACCCGGTAGAAACCCGTCCACCAGAACTTCATCTCCTGATGAATGGCAGCTACCACATTACTCATGACGGCAATCTGATCTGTCTCACCTTCAATGAGTGAGGCAATCTGACTGACCAGCATCTGATACTTCTGCGCCTTCATTAACCGCCGAAGTTATCGTACATGATGCTTTCGGGCTCTACGCCGAGAGAGTCGAGCATAGACACCACAGCTGCCGACATCGGACCAGGGCCACACATGTAGTACTCTACATCCTCGGGAGCCTCGTGATCCTTCAGATAGGTATTGAGCATCACCTGATGGACAAAGCCCGGGGTGTACTTGACGCCAGCTGCATCGGCAGCGGGATCTGGACGGTCCAAGGCCAGATGGAAGTGGAAGTTCTTGAACTCCTTCTCCAAACCCAGGAAATCGTCGAGATAGAACACCTCGTTCAGTGCGCGGGCACCATAGAAATAGTGCATCTCGCGATCGGTAGTATGCAGGGTCTTTGTCATGTGCATAATCTGTGCACGCAGCGGAGCCATACCGGCACCACCACCAACCCAGATCATCTCGCGCTTCGAGTCGAAATGCGGGTGGAAGTCGCCATAAGGACCACTCATAATCACCTTGTCGCCTGGCTTCAGTGAGAAGATGTACGACGAAGCGATACCTGGGTTCACCTCCATGAAGCCTGAGCGATCGGGCTTGAACGGCGGTGTGGCGATACGCACGGTGAGCATAAACACATCACCTTCTGCAGGATAGTTCGCCATAGAGTAAGCACGGATGGTGGGCTCGGGGTTCTTACACTTCAATGGGAACAAGCCGAACTTCTCCCATGAAGGCAGATACTCGTCACCAATCAGTGACTTATCGAAGTCCTTGTCATAGTCGATGCAATCGAAAGCAGGAATCTTAATCTGAGCATAAGAGCCTGGCAGGAAGTCCATGTGAGCACCAGCAGGCAGCTGCACCTTGAACTCCTTGATAAAGGTAGCCACGTTCTTGTTGCTGATAACGGTACACTCGTACTCCTTCACGCCAAGGATCGACTCATCGACATGGATCTTCAAATCGCCTTTAACCTTACACTGACAGCCGAGGCGCCAACCTGCCTTAATCTCCTTACGGGAGAAATGAGGCTTCTCAGAGTCGAGGATCTCGCCCCCACCCTCAAGAACCTGAACCTTACACTGTCCGCATGAGGCCTTACCACCACAGGCTGAAGGCAGAAACACGCCATTCTCATTCAGCGTGGCCATCAGTGATGAACCCTGGGCTACAGAGATGGTACGGTCGCCATTGATCTCGATATTGACATTTCCTGAAGGCGAAAGATACTTCTTTGCCACCAGCAGAATGATCACGAGCGAAACACATCATGGCCATAGCCATGAGGCCTACGGTAATAAACACGATGCCGAGACCCTGCAGGGTCTTGGGCACATCTGAATACTGCATCTTCTCGCGGATGGCACCCATCGCTACGATAGCCAGTGTCCAACCGAGACCTGAGCCGAAGCCATAGACAACGGCATCCCAGATGCAAGTGATGGCCTGAGAGTTGCTGGGCTCCATGAGGATACGCTGCTGCATGAAAAGCGAGGCACCCATGATGGCACAGTTAACGGCGATCAGCGGCAGGAAGATACCCAGAGCTGCATAAAGCGAGGGGCTGTACTTCTCGACAGTCATCTCTACCAACTGCACCATGCCAGCAATCACGGCGATGAAGAGGATGAAGCTGAGGTAGCTCAGGTCAACGCCATCAACAAGACAGTCGGGACCCAGCACCTTAGTCTGCAACAGATAGTTCACGGGGACGGTAACGGTGAGCACGAAAGTCACAGCGAGTCCCAGTCCCATACTGGTCTTCACGGTCTTCGACACGGCAAGGTAAGAACACATGCCGAGGAAGAAAGCAAAGATCATATTATCGACGAAAATCGATCTAAAGAACAAACTAATTATATGATCCATAACTTATTTCTCCTTATAAAAGTATGCACGATGAACCCAAATCACACAACCCACGAGGATGAGTGCCATAGCAGGCATCGTCATCATACCGTTGTTCACATAGCCGAAATCATAGCAGGCATCAGGGATAATCTGGAAGCCCAGCAGCGAACCGCGACCCAGAAGCTCGCGAACGGCACCTACTATCACCAGAATCATGGCATAGCCAAGACCGTTACCCACACCGTCAAGGAATGAGGGCCAAGGCTTGTTCTGCATAGCGAAAGCCTCCAAGCGACCCATCAGGATACAGTTGGTGATAATCAGACCGACATACACGCTCAGCTGAACACTCACGTCGTAGGCGAAAGCCTTCAGAATCTGAGAAACGATGGTTACGAGAGCAGCCACAACCACCAACTGCACCACGATACGGATGCGGTTAGGAATGGTGTTGCGGATGATAGAGATGATGACGTTGGCAAAAGCCGTAATCACCGTCACGGCGAGTCCCATCAC
>CACZTJ010000097.1 GCA_902784065.1 uncultured Prevotellaceae bacterium
CAAGAAGTCAGAGCTCATGAAGAACGGCAAAAAGATCTATATCAACAAGAAGAGTTTCCGCAAGGATCCTGGCGTAGCCTTTGGCGAGAGCCTCAACAATGTTCTGTTCAGTCTGGCGGATGAGGCTACCGAAGTCTATGATTCCATCGCTATCCAGGAGCGCTATCTCTGTGCAGCTAAGCTGCGTATGGAAGAAGATATGCCTAACTACAGCGACGCCAACTTCACCATGCGTCTCTCTTACGGTCAGGTGGGTGAGTATCTGCTCGCAGGTAAGCCCTCTGGCTATTATACCACAGCTGAGAGCATCGTAGAGAAGATGACTCAGGGAGAGAACGGCGTGATCGATTACGAGGCAGAGCCTATCATGAAGGAACTGCTCTCAAAGGCTGATTTCGGCAAATATACTGATAAGACCACTGGTAAGATGCACCTTTGCTTCCTTACCAATAATGATATCACAGGCGGAAACTCTGGTTCGCCGATGTTCAATGGCAAGGGTGAGCTGATTGGTCTGGCCTTCGACGGCAATTGGGATTCATTGTCGTCAGACATCTTCTTCGATCGTCAGTTGGCCCGTTGCATTGGTGTGGATATCCGTTATGTGCTCTACATGATGGAGAGCTGGGGCAAAGCCGATCGTCTCCTGAAGGAGATTAACGCCAAGTAGAGAGAAGGCAGACATGAAACAAACTGAAAACCAATGAAGAAACTAGCAACGTTACTACTGATGACTGTCCTCTGCCTGAGCATTCAGGCAGAGGATCAGTCGAAACATATCGACCTGAGTGGTATATGGCAATTCGCCTTAGATCGTGAGGGAAACATCAAACCTGACGCTATTCTCACAGAAACAATCCAACTCCCAGGAACGACTGATACGAACAAAAAGGGCGATTTCACCGCAAAAAGCGAAGAGACAACCCATCTCACACGCCCTTGGTCATATAAAGGCAAAGCCTGGTATCAGCGCGAAGTGGAGATTCCCCTTAGCTGGAAAGGGAAGCCAGTATATCTCTTCTTGGAGCGCACAAAACCATCAGAGGTTTATATCGACGGAAAACGCGTTGGCTCATCGAATGATATCTCCACACCTCAGGTGTTCAATCTCACAAAAACGGTGAAACCAGGTAAGCACCAGCTGACTATCATGGTGGATAACAGTAGTGGGGTGCCAGAACAGATCTATGCCAACAGTCATGCCTATACGGAGGATACCCAGACCAACTGGAATGGCATCATCGGAAGGATCGAGCTTTCAGACACGCCTCCTTCACCTTCACAGATCAAGAAGATTCACCCCAACTTCAAGGACTTCCACATTGAAGGTCAGCATTTCTATGCCAATGGGCACCAGCTGTTTCTTCGTGGCAGACACGATGCCTGTGTGTGGCCTTTGACTGGTCATGTAGCAATGGATATCGACTCATGGCGAGAATATTTCAGTACTTGCGAGGCGTATGGACTGAACCATGTGCGTTTCCACTCCTGGTGTCCTCCCGAGGCAGCCTTCGCAGCAGCAGATGAATACGGTATCATCCTGCAGCCTGAACTTCCCTTTTGGGGAGACTTCAACGACAAGGATTCGGTGCTCATGAAATTCCTTCATAAAGAAGGCGAGAATATCTTGCGAACCTATGGTCATCATCCCTCCTTCCGGATGTTCGCTTTAGGCAATGAACTCTGGGGGAACATCGATAAAATGGCCGAATTCATCACTGATTTCCGTCAGATGGCACCAGACAAGGTCTATACCTTCGGCTCCAACTACTATCTGGGCTATCAAGGTGTGAAACCAGGTATGGACTACTTCACAACCTGTCGAGTTGGTGGTGAAGGCTGGGGCAACTACAACACCCATACACGTGGTTCGTTCTCATTTGCCGATGCAGCCGATGGTGGTATGATCAACCATTTCTACCCCAACACGATGATGAACTTCGAGGAAGGTTGTAAGCTCGCTTTCCCTGAAGGGAGTGCGTGGACCAAGGCAGTACCTGTCATCTCCCACGAGACAGCCCAGTTCCAAATCTATCCAGACTTCGATGAAATCGGGAAATATACAGGCACTCTCTATCCTTATAATATGGAAGTGTTCCGCTCACGACTGGAGAAAGCTGGCATGCTGGATCAGGCTAAAACCTTCCATCGGGCCAGTGGAGCTTGGGCGCTGCAACTTTACAAACAAGATATCGAGATGGATCTGCGCACGAAGAATATGGCAGGTTTCCAACTTCTCGACCTGCAGGACTACCCTGGACAAGGCTCTGCCTACGTAGGTATCCTCGATGCTTTCATGGATCCGAAGGGTCTTTGTACGGAAAGAGAGTGGCGCCAGTGGTGTGCACCTGTCGTGCCTCTTTTGGTAGCTGATCGTTTCTGCTTCACCAACGAAGGGGGCATCCACGCTTGGGTGCAGATTGCCAACTACAGCGGAACATCACTGAATGGCAAGACACTTAGTTGGGAACTTTCTGCAGCTAATGAGGCACCTTGCTCAAAAGGTCAGATGGTCTTACCCTCTACTGAAGGACTCTTCACCGCAGGTGAACTCAAGGTTGATCTCTCTGCCTTTGATAAGCCCACCAAACTGCAGCTCTGTCTGACGATAGAAGGCACAGAGTACTTTGGTGTACCTTACCACAACACCTACGACCTCTGGGTTTATCCAGCCTGGAGCGACTTGAGCAAGTTAGAGAGTCAGGTGACAGTAGCGACAGAACTCGATGAAATCGCCATCAATCAGTTGGAAAAAGGTAAGAGTGTGCTGTTGATGCCTGAAGCAACAGACCTCTGTGTAGGTGGACTATTTCAGACAGACTATTGGAACTATCGTATGTTCAAGACCATCTCTGAGGGCAACAAGAAGCCTGTGTCACCAGGCACGCTGGGCATCCTGACAGATCCTACCCACCCGATCTTCCGCAGTTTCCCCACAGAGGAGCATACCAACTGGCAATGGTTCCCTGTGATTAAAGCCAGTCATCCGATGATGCTGGATAACACCAGTAAGGATTATCGTCCGATTGTTCAGGTGATTGACAACATTGAACGCAATCACAAACTTGGTCTTATCTTTGAGTTCACTGTAGGAAAAGGCAAGCTTCTCGTCTGCATGGCAGACCTTGAGAGTGCAACGTCCTATCCTGAAGGTCGCGCTTTCTACCGCAGTGTACTCGAATATATGGTCTCCGACGACTTTGCCCCAAAGACTCACATCACGCTTGACGATTTCAGGAAGCTCATGACCACCCCCGTCATAGAAGGCAAGATCGGTGAACTGAACAACATCTCACCTTATTAAATTATAAAAGCCCCGTTTCATCGGGGCTTTTCCTTTATTTCTTTTTCTTACGGGGTTTGCGCATCGCCCAACCCTCTTCTGAGAAGTCGGGTTCCTCGCCCTTGAAACCACGCTGGGACTTACTCTTGCCTTGAGAACGCCCTTCTGACGAACGGATCAGCTCACGCCAATTATCCTTCTTCTGGCGCTTGGGCTTTGATGGCGATTTGCCTTCTGAAGCTTTTCCACCCTCATCCGCATCGTTACAACGAACCGTTCTGCCTTTATATCTGATACCAGACAGCTGGATCATCACCTTCTTGGCATCCTTTTCCGGCACCTCGAAATAAGAGATCGTGTCGAGCAGGTCGATATGTCCTACCTCCTGGCGACCTCCCACAAAACGGTTCAGCGTCTGCATCAGTTCACCAGGATAGAAGCCATCACGCCTACCAAGGTTGATAAAGAGGCGCTTATAACCTTTTGCTGCCTTATTCTGCAGTTTCTGCTTGTCGCTCTGGGGCTTTTTCTCCTTTTTATCGGGTTTCACCTCCTCAATTTCAGGCGCTTCAGCGTAGTAGGCAAGGAACTTACCAAACTCGAGAGATACGATCTTCTTGATCAGCTCCTCCTTGTCGATATACTCAAAATAGCGGTTGATGTCCTGCATGAAAGGTGCGATCTCCTCATCATCGACATCCGTCTTTACAATCTGATCCATCACCTTGTAGAGCTGTTTCTTACAGATCTCCTCAGCCGATGGAATCTCCGCCTTCACAAACTCCTTGCCTATCTCCTTTTCGATATTGCGGATCTTGAACTTCTCACGACTATGCACAATCGAGATCGATGTGCCTTTCTTTCCTGCTCTACCTGTACGACCAGAACGGTGGGTATAGTTCTCGATGTCATCAGGCAATCCGAAATTAATCACGTGAGTCAGATCATCTACATCCAGTCCTCGTGCAGCTACATCTGTTGCCACGAGCAACTGTGTCAGGTGGTTGCGGAACTTCTGCATCGTCAGGTCGCGCTGCTGCTGACTCAGGTCTCCATGCAGCGACTCAGCGTTATAGCCATCCTTAATCAGTTTGTCGGCAATCTCTTGCGTCTCAACCTTCGTGCGACAGAAGATGATGGCAAAGATACGCGGATAGTAGTCAACGATACGTTTCAGAACCAGATATTTGTCCTTGGCATTCACCATATAATAAATATGGTTCACGTTCTCTGCTCCCTCGTTGCGGCTACCCACCACGATCTCCTGATAGTTGTTCAGGTATTTCTTGGCCACACGCTCCACCTCCTTACTCATCGTGGCAGAGAACATCAGGGTGTGATGATCAACTGAGAGCGACTCGAATATCTCGTTGATACTATCCGAGAAGCCCATGTTCAGCATCTCATCAGCCTCATCGAGCACGATATTCGACACTTGTTCCAAACGGGCATAGCCACGATGCATCAGATCCACCAATCTACCAGGCGTAGCCACGATAATCTCAACACCCTTCTTCAGGGCTCTCATCTGGGGCTCAATCGCAGCACCACCATAGACAGCCTCTACGTGTATGCCATCCATATATTTAGCAAAGTCGCGCAGATCGTCGGTTATCTGCAGACAAAGCTCACGAGTTGGCGAGAGAACCAAGGCCTGAGTCTCACGCCGTGAGGTGTCGATACGCTCTAACAGGGGGATGCCGAAAGCTGCCGTTTTGCCAGTACCCGTCTGGGCAAGAGCTATCACATCATTCTCATTGCCCAACAGATAGGGAATCACAGCCTCTTGCACTGGCATCGGCTGCACAAAACCCAACTCCTCGATAGCCTTGCGTATTGGTTCGCAAACACCTAACTCTTCAAATGTCTTCATCGGCTTATCTTACAACTTCAGTAAATTCGGGCTTAGCACCTTCTTCCTTACCAACGGTGACGAAAATAGTAGAGGTAGCCTCTTCGCCATTCATGCCTTTACTCTTAACAGTGTATTTATAGTCTATGCCGTCAGGAGTCTCACGCTTACCAACGGTCTCAGGTGTGCCGAGAGGGAACTGATAGTCGGAGCAGGCAGCATCGAAGATGGCCTTGTCATCATCCGTCACAGGCTGCTGCGCAGAATACTCAGGCAGCTTCTCAACACTTCCTTCCTTGTAACCGTTCTCTATCAGGAAACGATCCAACTCCTTTGCAGCCTTTGTTACGCGAGCTGCACGAACACCATAACCTTTCAGGATATGGGCCTTCGGAAACGCTTTCTCCAAATCAGCTGTCGAGGTGTTCAGTCCACCACTTCCGAAAGTGCAGAAAGGGATGATGGTCTTACCTTCGAAATCCTGTTCTTTAACAAGTGTTGCTATAGGCATCGCATAAGTACCAAACCAGATGGGATAACCCAAGTAGATGGTGTCATAGTCTGCGATATTCGATTTGAGAGCCTTCAGAGCTGGTGTCTGACCACTTTCTCTCTCCTTATTGCAACGCTCAATAGTAGCCTGGAAATCACCACTGTAAGGTTCTACGACCTCGATAGCCTCGATGTCTGCCCCCAGTTGCTTCTGCAACTCTTCTGCCACAGCCTTGGTGGATCCGTTCTCAGAATAATAAAGCACAAGCTGACGATTGGATTTCTCCGCCGCCTTCTGTTGTGTGCAAGCAGTTGTCAAACCTGCAACCACTGCGAGTGATAATAAAAGTTTCTTCATAAGTCGTTATGATTAAATAATATACCTATTTCTATTTTCGCTGCAAAGATACCTTATTTTATTGGATGCGACAAACAATTATCCAAAAAAGAATTCCTTTATGGTAAGTTTGTCGATACCTAAGAATAATGAAATAACTGACAAATTCTGGATTTTTTGCCTTAAAAGGTATCCTTTTTCATTTCTTTATTGTACCTTTGCATCGTGATTCTGGAAAGAGTCGCCCGTAAAGGTTCGCTTAGCCGCGATTAATTGGGAACTGGAGTGTGAATCTCCGACTGTCCCGCAGCAGTGAACTCCGTTATGGCTCCTAAGCATACGGTAACATGCCAAACGGCTCTCGATGTAAGGGCGTGAGGCGAATCAAACATTTTTGTGGGATTATGAAACATGAATCAATTGTCGTTGTGTACGACAGCTGTCAGGCTATTGCTGAGGAGATAGCCGACAAATTGGGTGCTGAGATCGTCAGCGTCCAGAGTATGAACGTCAGGCAGATCGAGAACAGCCAGAGTCTCGTCCTTGCTGTCGAGTTTCAGGAAGGTGGCAATCTGTCGCCGCATTGGCAGTATGCCAGTCAGATGTTCCGTTGTGCCAACCTGAGTGGCAAAAATCTCGCCGTTATGGTGGCTCATGGCAATAGGGGCGATAACGGCATTTATGCCGATGCTTTCTGCCGTGAACTCAGGGAGAATGGGGCGCACATCGTTGGTGACTATCTTTATGCAGATGCTCCGACGTGCAATCTCAATCGCTCGACCTCTTACCGCTCAAATACTTTAGAGAATTGGATCTGCGCCATTTCGCCTAACTTATAAAACCATTATCACTATGCAGTATATCTTTATCGTAGCCCTTGAATTCGTTCTGGCTTTTATAGGCGTAGCCCTGCTCATCAGGTACTATAACCACAAGTGACAGAGCAGCGAGCGGGGCGCAAGGGTGCCTGACCCCATTGCGCCCAAGGTGCCTGACCCCATTGCGCCCCTGGTATTGGCATCAGAAATCTGCACAATAGTCTTGAATTATTCAATGATAACGAGTTTGTCACACCTAAGACTGTTGGCGTTTCAGGACTTTAGTTATTGTGAATACTATGTCAAAGCAAAAACGTTCTTGCCTGATGTTCATGGATTTCAGAGATTTATTAGCATATCTGACCCTAAGGAAACACTATCCATCTGTAGCGATGACAACAGTTCCCAAAATATCAGACTATATTGTGCTTAACGAGTTAGGTAACTGGAAATTTTTGGCCGAAAGAATTAAGGAATATGATCGCATATTTTGCTTTTTCCCAAATACAGTTGTAGGGGGAACACTTACAAAAACCATTAATTCACTTCATGAGGGCAAAACTATTGATTATTCTACCCTCTACCCTGGCTGCAAGTCCCTTACGGACTATCTCCAGTTGCAAAAAGGGCGCTTGTAAATACATATTTACGTCAATATAGTAATATCTTGTGTTCTCTGTTCTCATAAAAAAAAATAACCAATTATATAATAATATACCAAAGTGTACCAATAGAGATATTCCACAAAAAAATCAATAAGAAACAGACGATATTAAACAAAATGCCCCTCTGTATTGTAGAAAATTTCATAATCCTATAGGTTAAAGCATAATCAATAATTGTAACCACTGTAGTACAGATTACTCGAATAGTAAACGTAAGGACAATATTTCCTTGGGGAAGGAACAACTGGCCTATAGGATAAATTATTGCCATAAGAAATAATGGCGCAACAAGTGCTATTAAAGTTGCGCCAAGAATTGTAAAAGACTCTTTATAGCTTATTCTTGCCATATTATTTGTTTTTGTAACATGAATCTTTTCCAAGGCATAAAGTGCTAATACTCATAACATTTCCATTTTCTTCAGAGCAAACTGTAGTTAAAATAATATTGTTGTCTATTGTATCCTTATAATAATCAATAGTATATCTTACTTTTTTGGATCCTTGTTCCGAACAACATACACAAGTAAAAAAAGTTGCCATAATCAATACAAAGACAAATAATTTTTTCATAATCCCTAAATTTTAAACTGCTATTTTACTAATTCTTCTTCTAAATTTTGAGTATTCCTTGCCAGAGACTTCTGCTTTGGAAAGCAACTGTCTAAAACTATTATTAGTAATATTCGTATCGTTGAATGAAATAATGAGACCCACATTCTCTTCATCTTCAGAAACATCTAAAGTCATGCTATTCTTAGCTGCATCTTTCCTTAGGAGGCAATAAGCATCAATGCACTCTGGGCAGATGTCGATTAGTTGTTTGCAAATAGTAATGTTTGAATTCCCAATCTGTTCATTAACTCTAGCCTCGAAAAGGAGCAGTTTCTTATCAATAGCCTTTTTCTCCTCGGCTTCTTTAGATGTGTTGAAAATGAGGTATGTTACATCAAAAGCTTCATCGTATCTTCCTAATTCAAACAATGCACGTCCCTTGATGAACATTGCTTCCAGACAATTCTTCCTACTTAACACCATATCTGCATAACCGATTGCTTCTTCATAACGATTACCATAAAGACAGAACATTGCATTAAGGAAATTGCAGGTCATACTACAATCCTTCAGAAGCTTGACTTTTTTGGTAAGGCCCATCAAACAATTATCGTCAAGCATAATGTCGAACATTTTCTTGGCGATTAATGCTGCATTTCTCAGGTCATTTCGTTTTGCTTTTGCAACAACCAAGTTTAAACAAACCTTTGCAGCCAAATCATATTCTTTCTTAGCCAGGTGCTTATATACCATCTTGCCGATCTCTATTTCATCGTCAATCATGACTGTATCATTGAAAGAATTGGCAAATGCACGAACTTCAGGATTCTGCATGATGTGATGCGGCATAATAGGGTGGCTCAATGTCAAACCATCTAATGAGCGCATACGGCTGATGGCAACGTATGCCTGACCTGCCTGGAATGTGCCTCTTGAGAGATCAAAGTGCATGCGATCGAAAGTCATTCCCTGCGACTTGTGGATAGTTATAGCCCATGCCAGCTTAATTGGATATTGAGTGAACGAGAGGCTTTGGATATTTTCCCAACTTACTTGGTTTACTTCAATTTCGCTTCCATTTTCAAGTCTGACAAGAATCTTGTTCTCTTCCAAAGCCGAGACTTTAGCAATCGTTCCATTCATATAACCAGAATTCGGATTATTACGGCAGAAGATTACTTGTGCACCAACCTTTAACCTGAGAACTTCCGGCACTGGAGCATCATTCTTCTTGAAATCGTCCTGAATGGCTGCTTGATATATGAATTCCTCTTCTTCGATCTCATTAAGCTTCTGCTCATTAATTTTCTCTGCCATATAGTTGAATGAGGTGAGGGTTACAGAAAAATCCTCATTGTTTTCCTCTGAACCTACATGCTTATTGAGCAAAGCTAGATCTTCAGACTTAACTTCGCCATTACGCATCTTATTCAGAATTGTGAGGAAATCCTCATCACTCTGACGATAAACCTTCTGAAACTCAATTTTTGGCAGGTTCATTCTTTTCAGGACAAATGCCTTATAGAAGAAAGGAAGACCAGGGCCATATAGGTCGCGAAGCATCTCTGCATCTGCAGAGCCCTGTTTTACCACTGGAGGAAGATATCACTTCTTACCATAGAGGTCTCGTCAACGATAATAGTATCAATCTCATCAAGAAGCATTCTCCTTTCAGGTAATACGTCCAATCTGGTATGTGGCCCCATCGCTTGCATGGGGAATCCAAAGAAGGAGTGCATGGTCTGACCACCAACAGCAATGGCAGCTATTCCTGTGGGAGCGAGAACCAGGAAGTTCTTATTAACCTCTTTCTGAATACGCTTAATAAACGTTGTCTTACCAGTACCTGCCTTACCTGTGATAAAAAGGCAGGTGTTAGTATTTGCCACCAAGTCGAAAGCTTTCTGCTGTTCAACATTGCTCTTGTCGATTTGAATGTTTATAGAATCCATATTGCTCTGTTTTTTATTTGTTTCTACCCTTTATGACAGAACAAGGCAAAAAGTTACAGTATGCCTTTTGATGTTTGCAAAATTTAACAAAAAAGCGGATGGAGTGTTTCACAACAGTCCATCCCATCTTACAACTATGAATATTACCTTTTTATTACGGCTACAAGTGCTCTGTTATATTTGTTAGT
>CACZTJ010000098.1 GCA_902784065.1 uncultured Prevotellaceae bacterium
AGGGTACTGGCTCACTCGACGCCAGCCCCTACGATGGTGGAACTGAACACAGCTATGGTGCTGGCATCGGCGGCGGCTTAGATATATCCTGCGGCGACATCAATATCCAGGGTGGCGTCATCACTGTTACAGGCGGCTATGGGGCTGCTGGTATCGGTGTAGGTGAAGGTTATGAGGAAGAAAATGTGAGCTGCGCTACCATTACCATCAGTGGTGGCAACGTCACTGCTACAGGCGGCTATGGGGCTGCAGGCATCGGCGGCGGATATGCATATCAATATGGTGTGACCTGCGGTGCTATCACCATCTCTGGCGGAACCGTCACGGCTGCTGGCGGTGACAATGCTGCCGGTATCGGTAGTGGGGAATCGAATTCTGGCAACACCAATACATGTGGTGACATTACGATTACTGCAGACGTGACAAGTGTGACTGCCACGAAGGGGAAAAATGCTACCAACAGCATCGGCGCAGGTAACAGTGGCACTTGCGGCACGATTACCATCGGTGGCAAGGTCTATGCCGATGGCGTCACCATCAGCCCCTACACCTATCCCGAGCCAACAGTTGGCGGTGTGACACCCCTCGATCCGTTTGCAGGTGGCGGCGACCCACTGCCCCAGTAATCCTAACCCATTTGTAGAATCTCATAAAACAGATATATAATGAAAATCAATAGATTATTCACGATAGCTGCGGCGGCCTTGATGATGGTTGCCTGCAGCAGCGAGGAAACCGCGCTGAACAACAACCCCGCAGCGGGTTCTCAGATGCAGTTCACCGCCACCATCGCCGCCCCTAACAGCGGTGCCACCACCCGTACGGAATACACTGAAGTCACAACGGGAGAAGCCGCTGGAACCATCAACGTGGCCTGGAAGGTAGGCGACGAGATTGCCCTGATTCACAATGGTGTGAAGGATGTGGCAACAGTAGAGAAGGTTAATGACGACGGCTCTGCCACCATCACTGGCAACATCACAGGTGCCACTAACGAAGCTGATGTGAGGTTGGTTTATCCCGCAGCACGCGTGGGCGAGGTGACTGGCGGTTTAGACGGCACAGAATATTCGTCAGATTCGGATATTGAAGGTAAGTTGCTCACACAAGACGGCACACTCAAATATATCCAGAATAATCTCGACTTCCGTTCGGATATGAACCAGTTGTCAGTCGAAGGAGACAAGGCGACACTTGCATACCCTGCAGAAGATATGGATGCCGAGTTAGCCATCTGGAAGCTCACGCTGCAAGACGATGCTGAGACCCCAGCAGCCCTCTCAACCACTCAGGTAAAGATCAAGGGCGGGGAGAGCGTCTTGGCCTCTACTACGACTTTGGCCACAGCCACATCGGTGGTAACGCTTGCCATACCTACTGATGTCGCTATTGATGGTGCGCTCACCATCGAGGCTACCGTTGGTTCTGACACCTATGCCTACACGAAAGCGGAGGGCGCCACGTTCAATCCAGGTACATACTACCAGAGCACGGTGACGATGGAGAAGGCTGGAGATGTTGATCTCTCGAAGCTGACAGCCGACTATGAGGCTCAAGACGGCGATGTGCTGACAGGTACGCTGGCTGGTAATTACAAGATTTCGATTGCCGACGGTGCCACCGTGACGCTCGACGGTGTGACTATCAATGGCTATAATAGCAGTGATTACAAATGGGCAGGCATCACCTGCGAGGGCGATGCCACCATCATCCTGAAGGACGAAACAACGAACACCGTCAAGGGATTCTATAGCGGTTATCCTGGTATTCAGGCTGGTCCTACAGGTACAATGCTCGTCATCAAGGGCGGTTCGGTTGGCACTGGCTCGCTCACCGCCAGCGCCAATGGTTGGGCTGCTGGCATCGGCGGAGGCTATCAGATGACCTGTGGCAACATAGAGATTCAGGGCGGCGTCATCACTGCCACTGGCGGTACTTCGACTGCCGGCATCGGTGGCGGTGGCAATGACGGTAGCGTCTCCGGTGGCAATTGCGGCGACATCACCATCAGTGGCGGTACCGTTAATGCTACGGGTGGCTTTAAAGCTGCCGGCATCGGTGGTGGTGTAAATGCGACATGTAGCAACATTACCATCAGTGGGGGTTCCATTACTGTTAAGGGAGGTGTTGGGGGGGCCGCCATCGGTAGCGGTTGCGCACAAGATATTGCAGCGAGCTGCGGCGACATCACCATCAGCGGTGGCACTATTGAGGCTACGGCCGGCGATGCTTCGGCAGGCATCGGTAGCGGTTTCTCACAAACAGGTGTAGCGACTTGCGGCAACATCACCATCACCAGCGGCGTCACCAGCGTGACAGCCAAGAAGAGTGTTTCAGACCTAGGTCCCAACAGTATCGGCGCTGGTCGTTATGGCACTTGCGGTACGGTGACCATCGGTGATACGAAGTATTGGGAGAATAATGCATATGTGAATGATGGCAACATCTATCTCACCACCAGCCCGATCATCTATCCCGCTTCATGATCAAGAGCCGCCCCAGTCAAAGATCACGGGGACAAGTCATTGATCTGTTCCCCAAAGATAAGAACAGGAAACGGAAGTCATCGTGTGGCTTCCGTTTCTTTTTCGTTGTCATCCCGCGCCCTCTTTCTGTCATCCCGAGCGCCCTCCCTTTGTCATGTCGAGCTTGTCGAGACATCTCCCTGTCATCTCGACCAACCAACCCTTAGTTGCCTCTGCCAATATTTTAATGTTTAACTCTTTTGGTAAAAAAGTGGCGAAAAGCTTGGAACTTATGGATTATTTCCTTATATTTGCCGCAAGATTTGATAGATGCACATAAAACTATTAATATTATACGAATATGAAGAAGATATTTTTAGCAGCAGTCCTGATGTTAGGACTCACCGGATGCCTTGATACATTTAATAGCCTTGACAACACCGTAAGCTATGGTCCCACCGACGACCATATGCAACAGAGAGTCAGAGTCAGCCTGCCCACCGCCGTGCTGAGTCAGTTTGACGATACCTCTATGGGCGCCGCCCTGGTGCGCCGTCTGCCCAATACCACCAGCGAGATACAGCCTAACACGAAGATGGTGCTCATCAAGGGTGAGGACATCTTGAGCCGCCCCATCACGGAGTGGCTGGAGGCTGCGAGGATCTACCTGGAGGGTGGTTACATCGCCGTGGAGAAGCCTCACAATGCCCACCTGGTGCATCTCATGGAACAGCTGGCAAATAAGTTTGCTCAGGCTGAGGACGAGCTGCTGATGAATAATGGCATAACCATTGTAAGACCTGCCACCAACAGTACCTTATCAAGGTCTGACGAGGCAGAACGTTTCAAGGTTCGCATTGCTAATATTGAGGCTAAGGCAGGCACGAGAGGTGATACCAATAACCATGAGGCTGTTGCCGAGTTGGTCATCTTTGCCTGCGACGGCTACTACTCCTGTGCACCCACAGGAAAGAAGAATATCCTGATGCGCGTTATAGATAAAGAAGGTAATGTGAAGACGGAAAATAAGAGCATCGAGCAAGAATACACTCTTTACGAAACAGGACTGCAAGCCGATGGCGCAGCCAACTGGCTCAATACTCGCGACAAAACGTACAGCTATAGGCGTGCTGGCACCCGAGGCAATGGCACTGATGCCATCAACGACCTGATGAGTGCCGATGAAGAGCACAACTATCAGGGACCATTGTGTGGCTTTGAAAATGGTTTTTCCTATCCAATACGTGTCAATGCTTTTAACGAGATTATTCGTACCTGGGGTGTCCACAACATAGAGACCAAAAAGGACTATTATTTCGTTGAACAGAAAATAGTGGCATCGGTCGGCGGCGAACAGGGAGGCGACGGGCGTTTCGATGTTTCCAAGACCCTCTATCGGGGTCCTTACGCGAAAGACGAATTCGAAGAATTCAGCGGCGGCGGGTCATATGGCTCCTGGTTTGGCAGAGGCGAATACGCCATGACCCTCTCGGGTAACGGAAATATTGTGCTGGAGGACGCCCAACCGTCGTCTGACAACAACGAGGGCAGCAAGACCATCGGCGTGGGCACATTCGAGGCTACGACTACGACCATCGGCGGTACCATCACGCCTGGTTTCTCTCAAAAAATGGGGGCTAGCATTACAGGCTCAGGCTCTTTCTCTACAGGCTATACGCAAGGTACGGTTTTCTTCATGAGCAGCACCGTCAACTATAAGGAACTGACCTGCCAGAAGAACACTGAGGGCACGCAGGTGAGTTGGACCTACGGCTGTGGTCCCGACATGATGGATGGTGACTGGGATGAACACCCCTTGGCTCCCGATGCACTCATTGGCGACGTAGATATTAACAACCAGGCTTGCTGGTCAGTGAGCAATCCTGTGGGTAACTACACCCTGACTGTCGATCAGAATACATGGATGCACTCGATTGATAAGGATGACGATGAGGAAGAAAAATGTATAAAGGAAACATCTCCAGATGACACCAAGACACTTTCGATCACATTGCTTACTCCCAACCGTTCGAAACAGATATGGAACATGGACATTACCTTCCCAGAAATTACTCAGGACGGCTATAATGAGGTGAAGCCCAAACTGACAGCAGCCTTGCAGAATCAGTTCCCCAGTGTCTATCAGCCAGAGCTCTTGCTTGCCGACCAGACACCTGAGAGCGAAAACACCATCAAGCAGGTTGTGGCTGCATCTAAGAAACTGCTGATGGACGAGAACGCCCTGCAGACGCTGCGTGAGTATGCACTGACTTACAAGGTGAGCCAGTTTACCATTAAATGGTACTGCGCGGGCACGGATCATAACACCTATCAGCTGACCATCAAGGCCAAGGGTGACCCCGACCCAGGAAAGGAGATAAAGCGCGATCCCATTGACTTGTCGAAACTTACTGCCGACTATGTGGCGCAGGACGGTGATGTACTGACGGGCACGCTCGGCGGCAACTACAAGATTACGATTGCTCCGGGAGCCGTTGTCACACTGAACGGTGTGACCGTCAACGGCACGAACGACGAGGCATACAACTGGGCAGGCATCTCGTGTATGGGCAATGCCGTCCTCATGTTAGCTGATGGCTCAAAGAATGTGGTCAAGGGCTTTTACGAGGGCGCTTCAGGAATCTTTGTTCCTGATGCATGTACGCTTATCATTCAAGGCAAAACGGGCAGCCTCGATGCCAGCAGTAACGGAAAAGCCTGTGGAATCGGTGGCAGTACTTTTGTTAATAGTGGCAATGTAGAGATTCAGGGTGGTGTCATAACAGCTGCTGGAGGATTTGGTTGTGCAGGAATCGGTTCAGGAAAGGGACAAATTTGTGGAAATGTAATTATCAGTGGAGGTACGGTAACCGCCACAGGTGGTCCTTATGGTGCCGGAATTGGCAGTGGAAGATCGACTGATACTCAAAAAGCTATATGTGGTGCGATTACGATTACTGGTGGTACTGTCACTGCTACTGGTGGTGTAGGCACTGATACTGGTGGAGAAGAAGGTGCGGCTGGTATTGGTAGCGGATTCTACGGACTTGTGGGAGACATTACTCTGAGTGGTGGCACCATAACCGCTGTTGCTGGAGGAACATGGTCCAAAGGAATCGGAGGCGGTGCTGGCGGTAATTGTAGTAATATTACTATCACGAAAGGTGTCACTAGCGTAACAGTGACAGGTGATATTGGTGGAGACAATAGGACTGGCACTATCACTATCGAGGATGGCGCTAATGTGATCCGTCAATAACGAGTTCTAACAAGCGACCTAAGGTCGAGCGCGGTCGAGATGACAATTAGGATGGACGCTCGGGATGACATACCTTTGTCATTCCGAGCGCCTTCTGTCACTTCGAGCGGAGTCGAGAGGTCTCTATTTCACCGCTTGTTGCATGCCCTCGAAGAACTTTTGTTGCAGCTGTTTGGCAAGTTGGTTGTCGGGATTGAACTTCAGGGCTTTCTCAAAGTTCTGCATCACATTCATGTAGTAACGCTGGCCATTCTGAGCTGGGTTCTGAACGATGCGCACCATATAGAGGAAGCCGCGTAAAGTGCAGACATCCGACTGGTTGGCACCCTTCTGCTCCAGCTGATTGATAGTCTGCTCGGCATCTGCCAGCAGATTCTCGGTCTGTTCGGCATGAGGGTTCATCACCGAGAAGTTGAGACTTTGCAAGGCCATCTGATACTTAGGCTGGATGCTGTCGGGGAACATGGCATCCACCCGTTTCAGTTCGGCAATGCTGTTAAGCATCGTTTCGGGCTTCGACGGATTGATCTTGCTGAGTGACTGGCCGATGAGCGCCTGCATCTGTGCGGGCTCT
>CACZTJ010000099.1 GCA_902784065.1 uncultured Prevotellaceae bacterium
CGACGTCTTCATGGCATCCAGTCCGAAGCCGAGACCAGGCGAAGAATATACGTAGCCCATCTCCTTCATATCCTTGTCGTCGGAAGCCTGCGGATGAACATAGACGGCACAGCCTAACTCCTCGGCTTTGGCAAGCAGAGGAAGGTATTTCTCTTCATACAGATGCTCATGCATATAATTGGAATGCGTGTGCCAGTATTTGAATCCTAATTCTTTGACGCAACGCTCCAGCTCCTTGATGGCCTCATCGACGTATGGCGTCGGCAAAACAGCAGCGCCCAGGAAACGGCCAGGGAATTTCTTAATGAGTTCTGCCACAGCGTCGTTGGATTTCTTAGCGAAATACACGCACTCCTTCTCGGGCAATTCCTCCAACGCAGGCGAACTGGACATCACAGCGACGTCAACGCCGTTGCGGTCCATCTCTGCCACGCGCTCCGCGCCGAAATTCATCAACTCGTCAATAACTGGATAAGTATTCGTCACGCCGTCGAAATGGGCGTAGATTTTATCCCTCACTTCCAGAACTTTTGTTTCCGGATAATACCTCATGGCCTTATCTCTCGTAGCGAGATAGTCCATCAACTCAGGCAGATAATAATGAAATTCACAATCAATAATTTTCATGTCGTCAGACAAATTTATAGTTAAAAATATGATTTTTATGCAGGGATTGATTGTTATTCTGCGAAGAGCTCATCGAGATAGGTATAGAAGTCGGGATCCTCGCCCACGACCACCTTCAGCAACTTTCCCTCTGGGGAGACCACGGCCTTTGTAGGAAAGCCCTCAATGCCGTACATCTCTGCCAGCTCCTGCAACTGATTGTCAGGGCAGCGCACCTGCAACCACGGCAGCTCATACTGCTCAACGGCAGCACGCCATTTCCGCTCCGAGTCCTGGCAGTCAACGCCCAAGATCTCCAGATACACGCACCATGACCCCCAGAAGTCGATGATCACATATTTACCACGCAGCGACGAGAGTTTACGCGGATTGCCCTGCAGATCGGGCAATTCAAAGTTAAAGGCCATCTCGTCGTCATCAGCCTCAGCCACAGGCGCCTCCACAGCCTCTACTGCAGCCTCAGCAGTCTCTACTGCCACAGCCTTCGTTGCTTCAGCCGCCTTCGGCTTGTTTGTACATGCGGCCATCATAGAGATGGTTACCGCCAACAATGCTATTGTCATAAAAATCTTCTTCATTTTTCTCATAATTTTTGTGTTACTATTGATATTTCGATAATTTATTCAGGCAGTATTCGCGGAAGTCGGACCAGCGGTAGTAGGGTCCGCTGACAGGCTGGAGGGGCAGCGTGCCCTCCACCTCATTGAGCAGCACCTTGAACAGCACATCCTGATCCTTGGGATCGCTGCGGTAGAAGACAAACTGCAGGTTACAGCCCATCGGGAACACACTGGAGCACCACCATCCCTTTTCCTCTAACTCATCCAGATTATCGGTCTCAAGGTCGAAGCCGTTGACACCAATCAGACAGATGAGGGGCAGCAGTACCGTCTCGTGGCCGAAGCGGAACTGGGCACCTGGCTGATCGAGCCGGATGCAGCTGTCGGCGTCGGCAATCATCTGGCGCAGCAGATAACGCTGACTATAGGGCTGACGACTGCCATTGAGCTTGCAGGCACCGTGCTGAATATACCAGAGGACATTGTCGATCTGCCACATCAGGTAGAGATCATCGGTATGGAAGAGACTCATCAGGTTGGTATTCTGATTATAGTCGGTGTTCAGTTGGAAGAGTCCCATCTTCATCAGATAATAGCCGAACTGATCCTCATCGACAACCTCTTTCACGATATCCGGATTCTTAAAGATGAGCTCCATCAGTCGGGTGTTGCCCAAGCGATGGGCTGTATAAGCATCGTAAGCCTTCCGGGCTTCAGGCGTCATATAGTTACGACGCAACTGGCGATCCTGATGGTTCATATACCACTGGTTACGCTGTGAGGACTGCATGGTGATCTGAAGTTGGGGGCACACCTGCAACATCTCCAACATGCATGCGCCCATCGACTCGATACAGCGGGGCACCGGCGTACTGACGGCACTCACTCTGGCGCCTGGGCACAACACCTCCGGGAAACGCTCTGCTAGGCGTCGGCCTATCTGCTGAAGCTGCTTCTTGCCATAGCCCGTAAGTTCGCCCCAGCGATTCTCGGTATCCTGCATAATGAGGTTCATCTCATGCAGCACTTTCCGCCCTACAGGTGTCAGCTCGTCGAGACTGTCGGCCTGTAACATCATGATATAGGGGATATCGTAGCCGCTGCGGCTGCTGATATAACGCGAGCCATGACGACCATAGTGAGAGATATAGAAGGGCTTCTTGCCAGCAGGCGACGGCGTAAGAGGGGTGGTGATACTATCCGGATAGACATGATAGTTGCATGAGGCATACGACGGCATCTGCTTGATCAGCTGCATCACCTTGGGCTGCGCCCATGCGAGATGAGGCATGAGAAGTGAGAAGTGAATCGTGACGAGGGTCACCACCAGATATCGCATCTTCGTTTTCATCATCTTTCCTTGGCATTAGAGTTAAACCTACGATTCTCATAGCGATACAGCTTTCGCAGATAATATCGCTTCACATCATTCCAGTGATAATAGGGGGCACAATCGCTCTCGATGGGCAGTCGTGCCTCATGACCATTCAGGAGGACCTTGACCAGCACGTCGGGGTCGCCACGCCCACTGCGGTAGTGAATCATCTCGATGCTACCGCCAAGAGGTGCAATGCGATAGTTTGCCCAACCGTAAGCCTCGAGCGAGTCGAGATTACTGGTATGCAGACCATAGCCGTCGAGATCCATCAGGCAGGCCAGCGACATCACTACAGAGGCATGGGTATAGCGCAGGTGCATCAGGGGAGTTTCCCGACACATCATACTATCACCCATGTGCATCATATTCCTCAGTAATGCACGTTGCAGATAAGCCTGATAACCGCCGTTCAACGTACACCCGCCATAGTTGATATAGTGCCACGCATTCTGCTTACGCCAGTTACGATGAATCTCCTGAGGCGTAAAGATGTCGTAAAGCATAAGCTTTCCGGCGGAAGTGGAATGCTGCATGTCGCCGGCAAGGATAAAGAGCTGTTTGGTCAGCTCTGAAGCGTCGATATTGGTAATGACATAGTTCTGGTCGTTGAAGAGCGAACCCATCAATCTGCCATCATCGGAATTAAGGAGCCTGAATCGCTCAAAACGGGCCTTTGTCAACGAATCGAGGCGCATATCTGTCAGCTGCTTGTCCTCTGGGTTCATAAAGGGCTTTTCCTGTTGTGACGTCTTACTTCTCGCTGTCAGGGGCTGCTGCATAGCCGACAGTTGGAGCAATGCCTCCTGCATAGTGAGGATACAACGGTTCTCGACAACGCTACGCACACTGTAATAGCCATCTGGCGTAAACATGTCAGGGAAGCGCTCCACCATCTGCTTCATCAGCGCCCTACTCTGCTGAGCACCTTTCTCCGTCAGTTCGCCATAGCGGTCTTTAGCATCATCACACAACAGACTGATCCTATGGAACACGTCCTGTCCCAACTTCGTGAGTTTCCCCAGGCTGTCGGCCTTGGCGAAAATAGCATAGGTCTCAGTGTAATACTCCGGCTTGTCAAGGTAATAAGCCCCTGGACAGCCATAATGATTGATATAGAAAGGCTTCTTGCCGGCAGGTGCCGGGGTGTCATGGGGCATTTTACCTACAGGACGGGTATAGAACATACCTGCCGCACGGTTGACGTCGGCCTTCAGTTCCTTGCCAATCTCCGTTTGCGCCTGTACTGACAGGGGAAAAAGCACAGAAATTACGATCCCAATTATTTGATTTGTCATCATTGTTAATAGTTTCATGGGGCAAATATACAAAAAACCGCGAAACTTTGAAAGGTTTCGCGGAAAAATTTTATTTTTTCTGTCATCTCGACCGAGCGAAGCAAGTGGAGAGATCTCATGAGACCTCTCGACTTCGCTCGAGGTGACATCAGCTATAACACTCAAAGATGGTGTCAACCATCTGCTTGGGAAGCTTCTTTGATACCAAACTGACAATCCATACAACGGGGAAGCCTCCAACCATAGCGATGGCTCCACAGTTGATGGGGTTGATCGGATTGCCGATGATCATATTCACCACCGTGAGACCAACACCCCAGATGAAGCAAGCCCAGACAGCTGCCTTGGTGACACCACGCCAGTAGAGACCCAGCATGAACGGCGCGAGGAACGCACCTGCCAGCGCACCCCAGGAGATACCCATGAGCTGGGCGATGAACGTAGGCGGATTGAGGGCGATGAGCAGCGAGATGGCGATAAAGAACATAATAAGTACGCGCATGACGACCACCTTACGGCGCTCGATCTTCTCGGTGACGATATCATCGATGGCACCATCTTCCACCTCGCCAGGCAGTGACTTCTTATCACGATAGATGAGGTCGAGCGTCATGGTAGAGCTGGAAGTGAGCACCAGGGATGCCAGTGTTGACATGGAGGCTGAGAGTACCAGCAGCACCACGAGGGCGATGAGCACATCGGGCAGGGTGACAAGCATGGAGGGTACTATCGAGTCGAAGGCCAGCTTGCCGTTGGGCAATACTGGAGGCATGCCGAACAGACGACCGAAGCCACCAAGGAAATAGCAACCGCCAGCCACGATGAATGCAAAGACCGTAGAAATGATGGTACCACGCTTGATGGCACTCTCATCGGTGATAGAATAGAACTTTCCTACCATCTGAGGCAGACCCATCGTACCTAAAGAGGTGAGCACCACCACTCCCAGCAAGCCCCAGGGATCAGGACCAAACCAGGTGGCAAAGCCGCCATTCACCGTAGGATCGGTATCGGAAGGCAGGGCTGCAAGTCTATCGACAGCGGCAAAGAGTCCGCCCTGCACATTGAGCACAGCAACGATGACGGCAATGATGCCGAAGAGCATGATGATACCCTGGATGAAGTCGTTCATCGCAGTGGCCTTGTAACCGCCGAGAATGACATAGACGGCAGTCAGGATGGCCATGATCACCACGCAGTATTCATAAGGGATGCCAAAGCCCATCTCAAAGAGCGTAGATATACCTTTATATACGCCTGCGGTATAAGGGATCAGGAATACGAAGGCAATGACGGAAGCAGTGACGCGAAGCCCCTGATCGGCAAAACGGGTGCCGAAAAAATCAGGCATCGTGCGCGACTCGATATGCTGGGTCATCAGCTTCGTGCGGCGACCTAAGAGGATCCATGCCAGCAGGGAGCCGATGACAGCATTACCCACACCGATCCATGCGGAAGAAAGTCCGTATTTCCAACCAAACTGTCCTGCATAGCCCACAAAGACCACTGCGGAGAAATAAGAAGTGCCGAAGGCGAATGCCGTGAGCCAGGGACCTACGGCACGACCGCCTAATACAAATCCATCGACACTGCTGGCCTGCTTACGGGTATAGAGACCCACACCAATCATCACGGCCAGAAAGATGATGGTAAGTGTTATCTTGATAATCATAACTTTAAACTATTAACTTTCAACTAAAAAGCTACTTGAACCTGAGCCTGAACCCAGTCATAATCGTTGGTACTGATCTTGTCGCCACAGAGGCAACGGGTGTATTGGAGCTGCACGCGACACTTCTTATAGTACCAGTACTGCAGTCCGATGGTGAGGTTGGTCTGATCCCATCCATCCACCTTCGTGTTGCGGTCGAAGGTCTCGCCGCTTGCCACGAGGTCGAGGGCATCAACCAGCGGAATGGATGTCGTGACATAGCCGCCACGACTATTCACATCGCCATCCTTACCGCCGAGCCACTCTGCACGGATGCTGGCAGGACGTGCCTCCTTATATTTACTACCCGTATAGGGGGCGGTCTTATATTCCACACCTACACTATAGCGATTGCGCTTGTAATTGTCACCCACTTTGATATCGGGGTTCCAGGCGGCTGTATTCACAGCACAGCCCGTGCCGAGATAGCCGGATGCCACAAAGCGCAGACCATCCATCGGTCGCACTTCGAGTTTGGCGATGAAATCTTTCTGATTATTCAGGTCTCTACGGTTGATTCCCTGACCGCTCATCAGTGCCAGCTCATAATGGAACAGGCCTTTCGCCAGGTCGCCATATACCTCCAGACCCATGTCACGACCATAGTTTACGCCATTCAGGGGGTCGGGACCCTCACCAGCCAGATAGAGCACTGCCTGCGAATAGACGTCGATCAGTTCCAGCTGAGTGGGCGATAGCGGGTTCTCCATTGAGAAAGCGTGTTTGAACTGTCCCAGACGGACTGTCAGCTCATTGCCTTTGGTAAAACGGTAGTCAGTGTAGAACTCCTGTACCACACTTGAGAAATCATGCATAAACAAGAACGACCATCTATCGGTGATTCGTGCCTTTGCCCATAGCAGGGTGCGTTTAAGGTTGTAAGCGTTGGTTGCCTTTCCGTTAGGGTTTTGGTACGACCAGCCCGCCTGTGCATAACCATTTAGCGTAATTCGGCTGGTTAGTTCTTTCATCCAGTCTGGTTGATTCTTCTCTTTTTGTTGGCCCATAGCGGCAACACTACTGAACACTGCCAGCATCACTGCCAGTGTTCTCACTTTGCAAGTTATACGTTTCATTTTGTCATGTAATTAAGAAAAATTATTGTTCTTGCGTCGGCAAAAGTACGACTTTTCTTTCAAACTGACAAGACAATCGGCAAAAATGTTTAGTGAATCCATATTTTTCCTATTAATTTTGGAAGTTTCAGCAGAAATTTGTAACTTTGCACCCGATTATGGCCAATATGGAAAAGACAAACGCTCAGTTTGAACAGGCTCTGGCGGAATGCCGTGCGCTGTTTGAGAAGAAGCTTCACGACTACAAAGCCTCGTGGCGCATCCTGCGCCCTACGGCTCTTACCGATCAGTTGTTTATCATGGTATCGTGGGCCTCATCCAGCTCAACAAGGGCTTCGCCGACACCGTGGACATCGACAACAGCGAGGCCATGCGCCTCTACGACCAGTTTGCCCATGAGGCACTGGAGCTGATGAAGCGCAAGAACCACGACTACGACGAGGCATGGCGAGGTATGAGGGTGAGCAGCTACACGGATCTGATCTTGACGAAGATTGAGCGTATCAAGGAGATTGAGAACCTCGGCGGCGAGACACTCGTGAGCGAGGGTATCGATGCCAACTATATGGACATTATCAACTATGCGGTCTTTGGAGTAATTAAACTATCTGAGTGAGAAAAATTGCTGTCAATGTCTGTCGCCTGGTGCTCGCTGTAGCGTTTATCCTTTCTGGATTCGTGAAAGCCGTAGATCCACTGGGCACGCAGTATAAGATCCACGATTACCTGGGAGCCTTAGGACTGGCATCCTACGTGCCCGACTTCATGACGCTCTCCGCCTCCGTGGTGCTGTCGTCGGCAGAGTTCTTCCTGGGCATCTGTCTGCTCTTTGCCATCCGCAGGCGACTCGTGACGCTGATCGTCGTGATCCTTCTGGCGGCAATGACACTGCTCACGCTCTGGCTGGCGCTCGCCAATCCCATCAGCGACTGCGGTTGCTTCGGTGATGCACTGGTGCTCACCAACTGGCAGACGTTCTGGAAGAATGTGGTGCTGCTATCAGCCGCTGTCATCGTGAGGCGCTATCCGCTCGACATGGCGCGCATCATCAGCAGGAGCAACCAGTGGATCGTGATGAACTACTCGGCGGTGTTCATCCTTGTGATCATTGCAGGTCGCAGCCTCTACACCCTGCCCCAGTTCGACTTCCGCCCCTATCACATCGGCACGAACCTGCGAGAGGGCTGGCAGCGGATGATGGATGGCGAGGACTCGCCCTATGCAGAGTTCTTCATCGAGAGCATCAGCGATGGTGAGGACATCACGGAGCAGGTGCTTCAGCAGCCAGGCTACACCTTCCTGTTGGTATCGCCCCATCTGGAGCAGGCCGACGACTCTCAGCTTGACGATCTGAACAGGATCTACGAGTACAGTCAGGATAATGGCTATCCGTTCTACTGTCTCACAGCCAGCAGTCAGCACGGCATCACCCGCTGGCAGGACATCACTGGTGCGGAATATCCCTTCTGTCAGACGGATGAGACCACGCTGAAGACGGTGATCAGGTCGAACCCGGGCATGCTGCTGTTGAAGGATGGCGTGATCATCCGCAAATGGAGCCACAACGCCCTGCCTTCTGCCGAAGAGATGAGCAAGCCCCTGGAGGCATCGGAAATAGGCCAACTGCCCTCCGACAATGCGGCAAGCAAGATACTCTGGATTCTCACTTGGTTTGTGCTGCCCCTCGTGCTGCTGACTGTAGCCGACCGCCTATGGGCATGGACAAAATGGATAAGGAAACATAATAACCCTTTTAATAACGAACAAAACATTATGAGAAAGAAAATCGTAGCAGGAAACTGGAAGATGAACATGAATCTCCAGGACGGTATCGCTCTTGCAAAGGAGCTGAATGAGACTTTGAAGGCTGACAAGCCCAACTGTGGTGTAGTGATCTGCACACCGTTTATCCACCTCGCTTCTATCGCACAGTACTACAAGGAGACGCCTGAGATCCTGAAGGAGAAGGTGCTGCTGGCTCAGAAGAACGATCTGAAGGTGATCTTCTGTATCGGTGAGAGCCTGGAGGAGCGTGAGGCTGGCAAGCAGAACGAGGTCGTTAAGGCCGAGCTCGAGGGCAGTGTGTTCAACCTCTCTGAGGAGGACTTCCGCAAGATCGTGATCGCCTACGAGCCCATCTGGGCTATCGGTACTGGTAAGACCGCTACCGCTGAGCAGGCTGAGGAGATCCACGCTTACATCCGCAGCATCATCGCTGAGAAGTATGGTGCAGCTGTTGCCGACGACACCACTATCCTCTATGGCGGTTCATGCAAGGCTTCAAACGCTCCTGAGCTGTTTGCTAAGCCTGACATCGACGGCGGTCTCATTGGCGGTGCCTCTCTGAAGGCTGCTGATTTCAAGGGTATCATCGACGCTTGGAAGAAGTAAGAACTGTGAGACGATTCATCATGACCATCGCATTGTGTGTCGGCTGCATCATCGCAGCCGATGCACAATCGACTTTCACTGAGCGGTTGCAGAAGAGCAACACGGGTGAAGGAAAGATCAGCGTGACCCAGGATAAGAGCATCGACGAGCTTGTGAATGGATCAGCTACCATCAAACAACCACAAAAAGACAAACCTGAACAGAAGCCTGCTGTTGCAGCGACAGCTAAGGATAAGGAGAACCCCACTGCTACAGAGAAGACTGCACCCAAGGAGAACGAGGCCCAGACAGCGGCTATCATCCCCGACTCGGTGGATCTGCACAAGAAGGTGATGAAGGGCGTAAAGGTGAACGGCTACCGTGTTCAGGTGTTTGCAGGAGGCAACTCACGCAACGACAGGGTGAAGGCTGAGCGGACGGGTGAGAACATCAAGGCGCTCTTCCCTGGCGAACCTATCTACGTGCACTTCTATTCACCCAGATGGATCTGTCGTATGGGCAACTACCGCACCTACGAGGAGGCGCACGAGGTATTGAAGAAAGTAAAGCAGCTGGGCTACCAGTCGGCTATTATTGTCAAAGGAAAAATCACCGTACAATACCAATGAGTTACGAGACAGAGTATTACTCCGGTTACGAGCCTCACTATCGCGAAGGACTTGAAGAGCTGGCAGGCCACTACAAGGAGGTTCTCACCCTGTTGGGCGAGGACACAGAGCGCGAGGGACTGCAGAAGACGCCCATGCGCGTAGCCAAAGCCATGCAGGTGCTCACCCGAGGCTACCAGATGGATGCCCACAAGGTGCTCACCGATGCACTCTTCAAGGAAGACTACTCACAGATGGTTATCGTGAAGGACATCGACTTCTTCTCGCTCTGCGAGCACCACATGCTACCATTTTATGGCAAGGCACATGTGGCATACATCCCCAACGGCTATATCACCGGACTCTCGAAGATAGCCCGTGTGGTGGATATCTATGCCCACCGCCTGCAGGTGCAGGAGCGCATGACGCAGCAGATCAAGGACTGCATCCAGGACACCCTCAAGCCCTTAGGCGTGATGGTAGTAGTGGAGGCCAAGCACATGTGTATGCAGATGCGCGGCATTGAGAAGCAGAACGCCATCACCACCACGAGTGACTTCAGCGGTGCCTTCAATCAGGCCAAGACGCGACAGGAGTTCATGAACCTTATACATAACAATCAAACCTGATAAAGACATGCTAAACATCAAGCGGAGACAAAGGATCAACTACAATAGCGATGAGAAGAGCTTTTTCAAGAAACTTCTCAGCACCAAGGGAGGACGTATCGTGTTCGTTTGCGGCATCATCGTCATCATCCTGTTATTCTTCTATATGTCGGCACCCACCAAGAAGGATATGATAGAGACCATGACTGACAACGTGATGCAGTGCCTTGAGGACAACAACCGATACAAAGGCGATGCCATCGACGACTTTGTGCATAATCTCGGCTACACATTCACGGAGGCAGATACCACACAGATCGCCCCTGAAACGATTGAGGCTTTCCGCAAATACAATGAGCTGGTGCCTCATCGCCACTTCTTCTACTCTACCGCCTATATCCATAACAACATGCACCCAGAGGGCATACGCGTAGGCTTCGGCTTCCTCGGCATGATCTTCTCGATGGTGCAATATTCCGATCTGATACTCGACGTAGAGCCTGTTCACAAGGGCTACGAGCAGAAAATCATCGACTCAACGATTATTCAGGAGCCTGACCTCGGCACGAATCCCAATGTGGATGTGTATCACTACCAACGGAACCCTGAAAACTAAATGAGCCCTTCAGAGCTTCATATCATCGTATCGCAGGAGATAGAGAGCGTATGTCCCAACTTCGTGGGGGCAGCCGTTGAGGCACAGGTGGTGAATACCCCCTACAACGCTGCCTTATGGGATGAGATACACGCCCTTGAACAGCGCTTCCGCCAGGAACTGACCACAGAGAGCCTCAAAGAGCTCTCAGGCATTGCAGCCACCCGACGTGTGTATAAAGCCTGTGGCAAGGACCCCTCGCGCTATCGCCCTGCCAGCGAACAGCTGATACGACGCATGCTGCAAGGCAAGGAGCTCTATCAGATCGACACGTTGGTGGACCTTGTCAACCTCGCCAGCATTGCCTACGGTTACAGCATCGGCGGCTTTGATGCCGACAAGTTTGTAGGTAACACGCTAACCCTTGGCGTGGGGCGTGAGGGAGAACCCTATGAAGGCATCGGGCGTGGTATGCTTAACATCGCAGGACTGCCCGTCTATCGCGACACTCAAGGTGGTGTAGGCACCCCTACCAGTGATAACGAGCGTACCAAGATGACGCTCCAGACCACCCATCTCGTCGTGCTGATCAACGGCTACGACGGCCAGGAAGAGCGCGTGCTCCAGAATGCCCGCTTCATCCAGGATCTTTTGAGAAAATACTGCCAGAGCGACGGAGGGTCCGTCATGCTCTACAGATAAAATAAAAACCAAACTTGATATGACTAACGACTTAAAACTGCGCGTCGGTATCATCGGCGCAGGATGGATTGCCGAAAAGGCTGCCATCACCCTCAACGGTCTCACCACATGTGAGTGTTATGCCATTGCCTCCCGTTCTCAGGAGAAGGCTGACGCCTTTGCTGCGAAATGGCATGTTCCCAAGGCCTACGGGTCTTACGCTCAGCTCATCGCCGACCCCGATGTTGATCTCATTTACGTGGGTACACCCCACTCCCATCATTACGATGTTACACGCGACGCACTCATGGCCGGCAAGCCCTGTCTGGTGGAAAAAGCCTTCATGGCGAACTACCGTCAGGCAAAGGAGATTATTGATCTCGCCCGCAAGCGCAAGGTATTCCTTGCTGAAGCCATCTGGACCCGTTATCAGCCTGCTGTCACCATCGTACGCCAGCTTATCAGTAGCGGTCGTATCGGCACACCACGTCTGCTCACGGCAACCCTCGGCTACTCCATGGGTGAAAAGCCTCGTATCATGCGTCCTGACCTCTGTGGCGGCGCCCTGCTCGACCTTGGTGTCTATGCCATCAACTTCGTGCGTATGTTCTTCCCTGCCGATATCATCGACATCAGGAGTGCCTGTGTGAAAAGTCAGACGGGTATGGACCTCACCAATGCTATCACCATGCTGCTCAGCGACGGCATGCTCTGTAACCTCCAGTCGAGTGCCGCCTGCGTCGGCGATAACATCGGCGTCATTGCAGGTACTGATGGCAATCTCATCATCGACAACATCAACAATCCGCAGAAGATCACTGTCAACACCCACGATCGTGAGTTTGTGGAGGATATCCACGTGCCTCAGCAGATCACAGGCTACGAATACGAGTTCCTGGCTTGTCGCCAAGCCCTTATCGACGGACTGTTAGAGCCTAAGGAGATGCCACTTGACGAGACCCTCAACATCATGTTGCTCATGGACGGACTCCGTCAGAAATGGGATGTTCATTATCCGATGGATTAACACTTAAGAATCATACAAAAAAAGAAACCCAAACGGCTAAAAAGCTATTTGGGTTTTCTTTCTGTCGGGATTACTGCCCTACTTCGCGCAAAATCCATTTAATTCTATTAAATTCGAGAATTTTCTATGTGGTTTAATATCAGTGCGTTACAAGACGCGCTGTAGTTCGAACCAAGAAGACGCAATCATACTAATTACAAATTATCACGCCAAAAACACGCCAAAAATTTGGTAGTATCCATTGTTTTCCCTACTTTTGCAAAA
>CACZTJ010000100.1 GCA_902784065.1 uncultured Prevotellaceae bacterium
TAGTTCATCAGCACCTCCTGCTTCTTCTTCTCAGAGAAACCAGCCCAGTCGGAAGCTGTGAAATGCAGCTCCTCAGTACCAAGGGCATTACAGTTCTCTGTACCCATCAGCTCGAAGTGCTCAATCAGTTTGATAGTTGGCTGAGCCTTATGTGAAGAGGTGGAATAGTAGCTCTTGAACATCCGCTGGAAGGCCCACTGTGTCCACTTGTAGTAGATGGGGTCACAGGTGCGTACCTCGCGATCCCAGTCGAATGAGAAGCCGATCTTGTCGAGCTGCTCACGATAACGGTCGATATTCGCGAAGGTGGTCTTCTCAGGATGCTGTCCTGTCTGGATGGCATACTGCTCTGCAGGCAGACCATAGGCATCGTAGCCCATTGGGTTCAATACGTTGAAGCCCTGCAGACGCTTGTAGCGGGCATAGATATCTGAGGCGATATAGCCAAGGGGATGACCCACGTGCAAACCTGCTCCACTGGGATAAGGGAACATATTGAGCACATAGAATTTCTTCTTGTTTTTGTCCTCTACCACACGATAGGTTCCATTATCTACCCATCGCTTTTGCCATTTCTGTTCGATTTCTCTGAAATTGTAATCCATTTTATTTTCGTATTATATTGTTTCCGTACATTATTGTTTGGGCTGCAAAGGTACGAATAAGTGAGCAGAATGCCAAAAGAAAAAGAAAATTTTTCATTTGGGGATTAATTCATTCTTTCGCCACTTGCGATACTTCAGCCAATAATAGAGCAGCATCAACAAGCCTATACCTAGAGGTATCAGCGCAATCAGGATGAATAGCACGAAGATGGCAGCACCGATATTGACTCCCATATGTCCTCGTGGATGAAATTCCGGCTTATCGTAATATTTCAGACTATCTTGAAGGGCCTCGATCTTCTCAGAAGGTTCATGACGTTTTTCTGCAGCTTCGATTTCTGCCTGAATACGCTGATATTCAGCCATTAGGTGCACAGAGTCAGCTTCATAAGCCTCCAGCGCCTCCTCATACTCTTTCTGGGAGGCACCAAATTCTTGACGACTCTTGTCTATCTCCTGTTCGCTATAAATAATCATCCACACGAAAAAGGCAATCAGCAGTGTACTGACAATTGTCAACATACAACCAGACCACTTCCAGCATCCGCTAGGTTTCTTCATTGGGTTATAAGGATCATTCATCATAAAAATCTCTTTTTGTTTGCAAAGATACAAAATAATTTGTAAATTTGCAACTTGATACCAAACATTTGTAATAATGAAGAAACCTCATTGGCTTGAGAAAGAGAATCTCTATAAAATCATGTTTGAGTCAGAGCACCCGATGGGCCGGGTCTTTGACCTTACTCTGATGACGGCTATCTCGCTGAGCATCATCATCTCGTTTGTCGAGACGATACCCTCGTTGGTTCATACCTTTAAGTTTACGCTGGAGATACTCGAATATCTGCTCACTTTCTTCTTTACGGTTGAGTATATAGCTCGTGTCTATTGCTCCCCTCGTCCTCGCGACTATGTGTTAAGTTTCTTTGGTATCATCGACTTGCTATCTACCCTACCCCCTTATCTCTCCTACTTCCTGCCAAACGCAAGATATATGATTCTGCTGCGTTCGATCCGCTTCATCCGTATCTTCCGCATTTTCAAGCTGTTCAGTTTCATCAATGAGGGCTACATACTGATGCACTCGTTGCAGAAGAGTCTCATCAAGATTTCCGTTTACTTCTTGTTTGTGCTGATACTCGACATCTGCTTGGGTACGCTAATGTTTATGGTAGAAAGCGGAGAACCCAATACCCAGTTCACAGATCTGGCTACTTCAGTCTATTGGGCTATTGTGACGATGACGACTGTAGGCTATGGCGACATCACTCCTGTAACGGCGATAGGTCGTCTGCTATCGGCATTCGTCATGCTGTTGGGTTACACCATTATTGCTGTACCTACTGGTATCGTAACGGCCAACATCATCGACGAGACCAAGGAAAAGCCGAAGGATGGACATTGTCCGCGTTGTGATGGAATGGTTCGCGACGAAGACCGCTATTGCTCCCACTGCGGAGAAAAGTTATAACAAGTTTAGCTTCCCCAAAATAGAAGTAGATTGATGATGAAGAGTTTTTTTCTGCTGTTGCTGATGGTTGGTACGCTTCAAGGGTTTGCACAGAGACGACTAGTGGTTGTCGATGTGGAGACAATGATTCCTGTGGTTGGTGCCAATGTGATCAGCAAAGATGGAAATTGTACGACAGATTCTTTAGGCTATTTCAGCGTGTCAGACAGTTGCAAGACGCTCTCATTCTCCCATGTTAACTACGAGAGTCGTTTGGTGAATCTCAACGAAGTACGAGATACAGTCTTCTTAATCTCCAAGTTGCTGAATATCAAAGAGGTAGTTGTTTTCGGACATGGAGAGCGCAAAGAACTTCCTGATGCCTTGAAAAAACAGCTGGAAGTCAACAAGAAAGATGCGCAGTTGGCTGCCATTGATCCCAACAGCGGCAATCTGCTGAGTTTGTTTGCCTATCTGATTCCTAAGAAATGGCGTAAGAATAGCAAAGAGGCGCGCCGTAAACGTTTGAAGCAGGTACTAGAGAATTATTAGCTTCATGCTGATATTACGAAAAAGAAGAAAACCATAAATAAAGCTAAAAATTTGGTGGTTCAGGAAATAGTTCCTACCTTTGCACATTATGAAACAGATTCTCACTTCACTCCTCATGGGAGTAACCATGATTTTTACAGGGACAACGACAGCAAAAGCCGATGTGTCCAACGAAGAAACAGGTCAGTATGTCCTGAAATGTGGTAACATGTCGATGACTATCGACGCAGCAAAAGGTGGCAAGATCCTGTCATTCAAATATGGCGATCAGGAAGTCATCTCGCAGCTGAAATGGCCTGAGTCTTTTGGTAGTACCTTCTGGACCAGTCCTCAGAAAGAGTGGTATTGGCCCCCTGTGCCTGAGTACGACAAGAAGCCTTATGCCGTAGCGGAAAAGGATGGTGTGCTGACGATGACGAGTGAGGTGAATGACAAGCTGAAATACAAGATCCGTAAGGCCTTTAAGACTGATGAGAAGAATCAGGCGATAGCCGTCACCTACTCTATCATCAACGCAAGCGACGAGACTCGAAAGGTGGCACCTTGGGAGATCACACGCGTTCAGAACGAAGGCGGCTTGATCTTCTTCGAAGCCCCAGCAGACAGCATCTGGCCAGCTGGTCTGATGAACTTCAAGGATGCTAATGGTATCTCTTGTTATGAGCCTGACGAAGCCAACGAGAACCGCAAGGTGAATGCTGACGGAAAAGGTTGGTTGGCCTACTTGAATAAAGAAAAAGGTCTGCTTTTGGTGAAGCAGTTTGAAGACCTTGTTGCTGGTCAGCCAGCGCCAGATGAAGCAGAGATTCAGGTGTATGTCAATAGAGGTAAGACCTATATCGAACTGGAGAGTCAGGGTGCCTACACCACTTTGAAACCAGGCGAGGAACTGAACTGGACTGTGCGCTGGTATCTGCAGCCCTCTACCCCAGCCTCTTCTGATGCCTTAGTTCAGCAAGTGAAGAACATGATAAAGATTGACAAGTAATGGCGAAGAAAGAGGGGAAAGAGCTGACCCCTATGATGAAACAGTTCTTCGATTTGAAGGCGAAACATCCTGACGCAGTGATGCTGTTCAGATGTGGCGACTTCTATGAGACTTATTGCGAAGATGCCATTACTGCCTCGAAGATATTAGGTATCACCCTTACCCATCGTAATAATGGTTACAACAAAGGCGACGAGATGGCTGGCTTCCCCCATCATGCCTTGGATACTTATCTGCCAAAGCTCATCCGCGCTGGCAAGCGTGTGGCTATCTGCGATCAGCTGGAGGATCCCAAACTCACGAAAAAGCTCGTAAAAAGAGGTATTACGGAGTTGGTGACACCAGGTGTGGCCTTGAGTGATAATGTGCTGAACTATAAGGAAAACAACTTCCTGGCAGCAGTTCACTTTGGTAAGGGCTCCTTTGGTGTAGCCTTCCTCGATATCTCTACAGGTGAGTTTCTGACAGGTGAAGGTACGCAAGACTATGTGGAAAAGCTCCTGGGTAATTTCTCGCCAAAGGAGATTCTGCATGACAGAACGAAGAAACAGGAGTTTGAGCGTAATTTTGGCACAAAATACTTTACATTTCAACTCGATGACTGGGTGTTTACGGAACAGGCTTCCAAGCAGAAGTTGTTGCGTCATTTTAATGTAAAGAATCTGAAAGGTTTTGGTGTGGATCATCTGCAGAATGGTGTGATTGCTGCAGGAGCTATTTTACAGTATCTCGAACAGACACAGCATACTCAGATAGGGCATATTACCTCGATTTCTCGCATTGAAGAAGATAAATATGTTCGCCTTGACAAATTCACGATTCGCAGTCTTGAACTTGTTCATCCGATGCAGGATGATGGTAAGTCGCTGCTCGATGTGATCGACAAGACGGTAAGTCCGATGGGGGGCCGATTGCTGCGCCGTTGGCTGGTGTTCCCGTTGAAAGACGAGAAGCCCATCAACTCTCGTCTGGACATCGTGGATTACTATTATCGTGAGCCAGAGTTCCGTGAGTGTATCGATGATCAGTTGCATCGTATCGGCGATTTGGAGCGTATCATCTCCAAGGCTGCTGTAGGGCGTGTTTCTCCTCGTGAAGTAGTACAGTTGAAGGTGGCGCTACAGGCTATCCAACCCATCAAGACAGCGTGTCTCTATGCGAAGAATGAGGCCTTGAATCGGGTAGGGGAACAGCTGAATCTCTGTGAGTCGCTCAGAGACAGGATAGATAAGGAGATACAGAACGATCCGCCCCAGTTGGTAGCAAAGGGAGGTGTGATAAAGGATGGTGTGAATGCGGAGCTTGACGAGTTAAGGAGCATTGCCTATTCAGGTAAAGACTATCTTCTGAAGATTCAGGAACGCGAGGCCGCAGAGACAGGTATCAGTTCACTGAAAATCGGCTATAACAATGTGTTTGGCTACTATCTGGAGGTACGCAATACCTATAAGGAACTGGTGCCACCAGAGTGGGTGCGCAAGCAGACGTTGGCTCAGGCAGAGCGCTATATCACACAGGAGTTGAAAGAGTACGAGGAGAAGATCTTAGGCGCTGAGGATAAGATCCTGAGTCTTGAAGCCAAACTCTTCAACGATCTAGTACTCTCGATGCAGGAGTTTATCCCTCAGATTCAGATCAATGCGAACATTATCGCACGTCTCGACTGTCTGTTGAGCTTCGCAAAGACAGCAGAGGAAAACAAATATATACGTCCGGTGATTGACTCCTCAGAGGTGATAGATATCAAACAAGGTCGCCACCCTGTGATCGAACAGGAGTTGCCCCTTGGAGAGAATTATGTGCCTAATGATATCCTGCTTGACAATGAGCGCCAGCAGATCATTATCATTACTGGTCCGAATATGGCTGGTAAATCGGCGCTGTTGCGTCAAACAGCGTTGATAGTACTGATGGCGCAGATAGGTTGTTTCGTGCCCGCAGAGTCAGCGAGAATCGGTCTGGTGGACAAGATATTCACCAGGGTAGGGGCCTCAGATAACATTTCCTTGGGCGAATCAACCTTTATGGTGGAGATGACGGAGGCTTCGAATATCCTGAATAATGTCAGTTCACGCTCCCTGGTGCTCTTCGATGAGCTGGGACGAGGCACGAGTACCTACGATGGTATCTCGATAGCCTGGGCGATTGTGGAGTATCTGCATGAGAATGCCAAAGGGCATCCCAGAACCCTCTTTGCAACGCACTATCACGAGTTGAACGAGATGGAGAAAAACTTCTCTCGCATCAAGAACTATAATGTCTCAGTAAAAGAGGTGGATGGTAAGGTGATCTTCCTGCGTAAACTCGAAAAGGGTGGGAGTGAGCACTCCTTTGGTATCCATGTGGCAGAGATTGCTGGTATGCCTCGCCCAGGTAGGCACCGTTGGCAAGCCCACGGCAGAGATCGCCGCTTCTCGCGAAGGTATGCAGCTTTCGTTCTTCCAGTTGGATGATCCTGTACTTTGTCAGGTTCGTGATGAGATTCTTGGCTTGGATGTCAATAATCTCACGCCTATTGAAGCGCTTAATAAGCTTAATGATATTAAGAAGATAGTATCTGGTAAATAGTAAATTCAGTGAATTTACTTTTAAACACGATATTATTCTGTTTTCTTCTTGGCTCTTATCATGCAATAAACCCCAAGGATAACAAAGGGAATCGATAGGATCTGTCCCATATCGAGTGGGAGAGAGGCTTCGAAGGCTTCCTGTACTTCCTTGGTATATTCGATGAAGAAGCGGAAGGTGAAGATATATGCCAGACAGAAGCCGAAGTACCAGCCAGTGCCGATCTTCTCGGGCATCTTCTTGTGGAGTACCCACATGATGCAGAAGAGTAGGGCATAGGCGATGGCCTCATAAAGCTGTCCAGGATGTCTTGGCACTGCATCCACACGCTCGAAGATAAAGGCCCAGGGTACATCTGTAATCTTGCCGATGATCTCTGAGTTCATCAGGTTTCCTAAGCGGATGAAGCAGGCGGTAGTACCTGTGGCAATAGCGATATTGTCGAGTACTGTCCAGATACTCAGTTTGGTCTTGCGGACATAGAGCCAGAGGGCAATCATCAAGCCCAAGGTGCCACCATGCGAAGCAAGGCCAGCATAGCCTATAACCTTCCAGTCTCCATCAGGCAGGAATCGGATCGGCAAGAACATCTCAACGAAGCCTTTTCCTGAAGTGAGGAAATAATCAGGCTGATAGAAGATGCAATGCCCCAGGCGCGCACCAATCAGGATACCCAGGAAGCAGTAGATATAGAGAGGATCGAATAGTTCATCTTTAATCTTCTGTTCCTTATAAAGACGCTGCACCACCAGAAAAGCCAAAACCAGACCAATGATCCACATCAGTCCATACCAGCGTACCGTTATCGGCCCCAGATGGAACGCCTCCAAATCGGGTTGCCAGACGATATAGTTCAGTAAATCTATCATCATACGTTGAATCTAAAGTGCATGATATCACCATCCTGCACCACATAGTCCTTACCTTCTACAGCCAGTTTACCAGCCTCGCGGACAGCTGCCTCAGAGCCATACTGCAGATAATCGTCATACTTGATCACCTCTGCACGGATAAAGCCCTTCTCAAAGTCTGTGTGGATGACACCAGCGCACTGAGGAGCCTTCCAGCCTTTCTTATAAGTCCAGGCCTTCACCTCCATCTCTCCAGCAGTGATGAAGGTCTCAAGGTTCAGCAGGGCATAGGCCTTCTTGATCAGACGATTCACACCACTCTCCTCAAGGCCCAGTTCTTCGAGGAACATCTGCTTGTCTTCGTAGCTCTCAAGCTCTGCGATATCCTCTTCTGTCTTGGCAGCGATAATCATCGCCTCTGCACCTTCTTCTTTGGCGAGTGCTTCAACTTTCTTGGTGAAGTCATTACCTGATTTAGCATCAGCCTCACCCACATTGCAGACATAAAGCACAGGCTTAGAAGTGAGCAGGAAGAGGTTCTTGGCGCAATCCTGTTCTTCCTTACTCTCGAACTCCACGATACGAGCGTTCTTACCCTGCTCCAACACTTCTTTATAAGCATGCAGCACAGTAACTTCTACTTTAGCGTCCTTATTGCCGGCAGCAGCTGCTTTTTCTGTCTTTGCCAAACGACTCTCGATGGTCTCAAGATCCTTCAGCTGCAGCTCTGTGTCGATGATCTCCTTATCGCGGATGGGATCGATGGTGCCATCCACGTGGGTGATATTCTCATCCTCGAAGCAACGGAGTACGTGGATGATTGCATCCGTCTCACGGATATTTCCAAGGAACTTGTTTCCTAAGCCTTCACCCTTTGAGGCGCCTTTCACAAGGCCTGCAATATCTACAATCTCACAAGTAGCGGGCACGATACGACCTGGGTGCACGATCTCCGCGAGTTTCGTGAGGCGCTCATCAGGAACAGTGATGACACCCACATTCGGTTCGATGGTGCAGAAAGGAAAGTTTGCTGCCTGAGCTTTAGCACTCGACAGACAATTAAACAATGTGGACTTTCCCACGTTTGGGAGTCCAACAATACCACATTTTAATGCCATTTTCTTCTATAAACGTTTATTTCGGGTGCAAAAAGCGCGAAATACAAAATATATTAGGATATTTTGCTTATCTTTGCACCCACGAACAACAAAAAGATTACTAAAAATGAAAAAGTTATTGTTATCAGCTATCATGTTGCTGGGTATGAATTTTCTGGCCAGCGCACAGGTTACAGAACCAAAGAATACACCAGAACTGGAGTTTGCCCTGCAGCTGAAAGTGACGCTTGGTGATGCCTATAATTGTGGTGAGACACAGCATGGCCTTCGTACGATCATCCCTATTACAGGAGGCACTTTCGAAGGACCGCATATCAAGGGAACCATCATTAATGGCGGAGCAGATTACCAGTTGGCAAACAACGCGCTGAATCGTACAGAACTCGAAGCCATCTACTGTATCAAGACAGATGATGGTGTGAATATCCATGTTCGCAATCGGGGTATCATCTGGAGCGGCAAAGATGCCAATGGCAACCCCTCTTTCTATTTCAAAGCAGCACCTCAGTTCGAGGCTCCTGCCGACAGCAAATATGCCTGGCTTAATAATGCTCTCTTCGTCTGTGCGCCAGACTTCACCCAGCAGTTCAAGGGCATCGTCCTGAATGTCTGGAGGGTGAAATAACCTTAGTGGGCTTCAAGCCAGTTCTGTCCGAAACCGCTATCGGCAACGAGAGGAACGGAGAGGGGGAAGGCGGCTTGCATCTCCTCAAGTACGATGCGCTCCACTTTTTCTTTCTCTTCAGGATATACGGAGAAGTTCAGTTCGTCGTGTACCTGTAGAATCATCTTGCTTCGGATGCCTTCAGCCTTAAAGCGGTTGAAGATATGGATCATCGCCACCTTGATGATATCAGCGGCAGTACCCTGAATGGGGGCATTGATGGCGTTACGCTCAGCAAAGCCTCTGACGGTAGCATTATGGGAATTGATATCCGGCAAGTAGCGGCGACGTCCAAATAGGGTAGTAACGTAGCCTTTCTGACGAGCCACCTCCTTTGATTTCTCCATATAGTCGTGAACCTGTGGGAAAGTGGCAAAATAGCCATCAATCAACATCTTGGCTTCATCGCGAGGGATGTCTAGACGTTCTGCCAATCCAAAGACTGTGATACCATAGATGATACCGAAGTTAGCACGCTTGGATTTTGTACGTTCATCACGAGTCACCTCAGAGATATCCTTCTTATAGATATTGGCAGCAGTAGCCGCATGGAGGTCTTTGCCTTCGCGGAATACTTCCACCATGTTTTCGTCTTGCGACAGATGGGCCATCACACGCAGTTCAATCTGGCTGTAGTCTGCTGAAAAGAACAGACAACCAGGTTCTGGTATAAAAGCCTTTCGGATCTCTTTTCCATCCTCACCACGAATGGGAATATTCTGAAGATTCGGATCTGACGAACTCAGACGACCAGTAGCTGTAATCGTCTGGTTAAACGAGGTATGGATATGTCCTGTACGAGGATTAATGAGTTTGGGCAACGCATCGATATAGGTGCCTATCAGTTTCTTTAAACCTCTGTGTTCCAGGATATCTGCAATGATCTCGTGCTTGTTGCGTAATTGCTGCAGCACTTCTTCTGAGGTGACATATTGGCCTGTCTTGGTTTTCTTTGCCTTCTCTACAATCTTCAGTTTGTCGAAAAGTATCTCACCAACCTGTTTGGGCGATGCAATATTAAACTGTTCGCCTGCGAGTTCATAAATGCGTTGTTCCAGTTCATTCATGCGATCCGTCAAAACCTTTGACGTCTCTTTCAATGATTCCGTATCCAAGCAAACACCATTCATCTCCATCTCTGCGAGTACAGGCATCAAGGGCATCTCGATCTCATAAAAGAGTTTCTCGCACTCAAACTTCTTCAGCTCAGGTTCCAGTTTGTTTTTCAGGCGCAAGGTGATATCGGCATCTTCTGCTGCATACTCATAGACCTGAGAGGGTAGGAGGTCACGCATGGACTTCTGGTTCTTACCCCTTGGTCCGATAAGCTCATCAATATGGATCGTTTGATAGTTGAGGTAGATCTCAGCCATGTAATCCATGTTATGATGCAGCTCTGGTTGGATGAGGTAGTGGGCAATCATGGTGTCCCACATCGGACCTGCGAGATGGATGTCATAGTTGCGGAGCACTTCGAGGTCGTACTTCAGATTCTGACCGATTTTCATAATTTGTTCGTTCTCATACACATCTTTAAAGATATTAACAATTCGTAACGCTTCTTCACGTTTTGCAGGAATCGGCACATAAAATGCCTCAAATTCCTTCACGGCGAAGCTCAAACCCACCAGTTCGGCATCAATCGCAGAGGTTGAAGTGGTTTCCGTATCTAGACTGAGAAATTTACTTGTTAAAAAATAATCACACAATTTTCTCATATCTTCCTCATTATCAATGAGTTTATAATTATGAGCAGTCGTTTTAAGCGTCTCAAAACTCGAATTTTCGACAGCATCGACCTCCGATACGGGAAATTCTGCAAAGAGATCGAGTTGCCCGTTAGCAGGAATTTGCTTTTTTTGAGGCTTTTTAAGAATTCTATCTGCAAGGCTCTTGAATTCCAGTTCAGTGAACAGTTTGCTTAATTCTTCCTCGTTGGGTTCCGCGAGTTTCAGATTATCCATATCGAGTTCTATGGGGACATCTGTCTTGATAGTTGCCAGGAAGTAACTCATCTTGATATCCTCTACATGCGCTTCCACTTTTTCGCGAAGTTTGCCTTTGATCTCTGCTGAGCGTTCAATCAGTGAAGCGATACTACCAAAGTCGTTGATGAGTTTCACAGCCGTCTTCTCGCCCACACCAGGACATCCTGGGAAATTATCGGCAGAATCACCCATGAGTGCCAACAGGTCAATCACAGACGTTGTCGATGGAATGGCATATTTTTCGCATACTTCCTTAGGCCCCATCGTCTCGTAGCCGCCTCCATGACGAGGACGGAAGATGAATACGTTCTCACTGACTAGTTGTCCGTAGTCTTTATCTGGCGTCAGCATATAGGTCTTGATACCTTCTTTGCCTGCTTTTGTTGCTAAAGTGCCGATGACATCGTCAGCTTCATAGCCATCAACCTGTAGAATAGGGATGCGATAGGCCTTGAGGATATCTTTGATGATAGGCACTGCCTTGCGAATATCTTCTGGTGTCTCTTCACGCTGCGCTTTGTATTCAGGGTAAGCCTCACTGCGGAACGTTGGTCCGTGAGGATCAAATGCCACTCCGATATGCGTGGGTTGCTCTTTCTGAAGCACTTCATTCAAGGTGTTACAGAAGCCGATAATAGCCGATGTGTTCAGTCCCTTCGAGTTGATTCGTGGGTTTTTGATAAAGGCGTAATACGACCTGTAAATGAGCGCATAAGCGTCTAAAAGAAATAATTTCTGCATAACTTTCTTAATTTTCCGCTCAAAATTACATAAAAATTATCTAATTCCACAATTTTTTTCTAATTTTGTC
>CACZTJ010000101.1 GCA_902784065.1 uncultured Prevotellaceae bacterium
AAACTGTTCCACATGGATCGGAAGATGCTGATGACGCTCGTGGGTTGTGGTGCGGCTGGTGCTATCGCCGGCATCTTTAAGGCCCCGATAGCCGGACTGGTGTTTACGCTGGAGGTGCTGATGATTGACATGACGATGTCGGCCCTGTTGCCAATCCTCGTCTCTTGTGTGACAGCCACTTGCTTTACCTATATCTTCAGTGGCGATGCGGCGCTGTTTACGTTCCACCTCGACAGCATGTGGTCGGTACAGCGCATTCCTGCTTGTGTGCTCTTAGGCATCACCTGCGGTTTGGTGTCGCTCTATTTCATCCGGATGATGGGTGCCTGTGAGGATGTGTTTGCCCGTTTCAAGGATAAACCGTACGTTCGTCTGGCTATCGGTGGTACGGTGCTGAGTCTGCTCATCTTCCTGTTCCCTGCTCTCTATGGTGAGGGCTATAGCAGCATCAACCTTCTGCTGAATGGGCGGACGGAAGCAGATTGGAACCAGATTCTGGACAATTCTTTGTTTGCTGGTCAGGGGGTTATGCTGATACCCTTTATAGCGTTGGTATTGCTGACAAAGGTGATTGCCAGTTCGGCGACGAATGGTGGTGGTGGTTGCGGCGGTACGTTTGCACCCTCGCTGTTCATCGGGTGCTTTGCTGGCTTCCTCTTCTCACGTCTGTGGAATATCAACCAGATTGGTGTTTATGTGCCGGAGAAGAATTTCGCCCTGCTGGGGATGGCTGGTGTGATGTCGGGTGTGATGCATGCCCCGTTGACGGGTGTGTTCCTGATTGCAGAACTGACAGGTGGTTATACGATGTTTATGCCACTAATGATTGTCAGCGTCTGTGCCTATCTCACCATCATCGTCTTCGAACCTCATAGTATCTATGGTTCTCGTCTGGCTCGTCAGGGGAAACTGCTGACGCATCATACTGACCATGCTGTACTGACACTGATGAATCTGGATTCTGTCATCGAGCGTGATTATCTGAGTGTAACCCCTGATATGGAATTGGGACAGATTGTACATAAGATTAGCCGCAGCCACTCTACGGTGCTGCCTGTGCTCGATGCAGCAGGTATGCTGTTGGGTGAGATAGACATTATGAAAATTCGCAATGTCGTTTTCCGCATCGAACTCTATCATCATTTTAAGGCTGCCCAATTGATGACAGAGCCCAAGGCTCGTCTGAGTGATGCAACGCCGATGGCTGATGTGATGTGTGCTTTCGATGATACAGGTGCCAATTGGTTGCCTGTCTTTGATGTCGAGAACCGTCTGATGGGCTATGTCTCCCGCCAGCGTATCTACACCATGTACCGCAAGATGGTCGCAGATATGTCGGAAGATTAGCAACAGGCTAATATATATAATTATGGAGAAAATAGATTTGAGAATTGTGTTTATGGGGACGCCGGAGTTTGCGGTGGAGACCTTGAAGGCACTAGTGGAGAACGAGTATAACGTGGTGGCTGTAGTGACGCAGCCAGATAAGGCCGTAGGCCGCCATCAGACGGAGGTGCAGGCTTCTGCCGTCAAGCAGTATGCCTTGGAGAAAGGACTGCCTGTGCTTCAGCCAGAGAAGATGAAAGACCCCGTTTTCGTCGAAGAACTCCGCAGTTATAAGGCTAACCTTCAGGTGGTAGTGGCTTTCCGGATGTTGCCCGAAGTGGTCTGGGATATGCCTGAATACGGTACATTCAACGTTCACGCAGCCTTGCTGCCTCAGTATCGCGGCGCTGCTCCCATCAACTGGGCTGTCATCAACGGTGAGACGCAGACGGGTGTCACAACATTCTTTCTTGATAAGGAGATTGACACAGGCCGCATCATCATGCAGAAGCCTTTCGATATTCCCGATGAGGCGGATGTGGAATATGTTTACGAAGGTCTGATGCACCTCGGGGCAGACCTCTGTCTGGAGACTCTCGAGAAGATTATCGTTGCTGATGGTCATCCCGAGAGCATTCCGCAGGAAGAACTTGAGGCCAAGTTCTACCGTCTCTATGGCGCCCCAAAAATTTTCAAGAATACATGCGAGATCAACTGGGACCGTCCCTGCAAACGTATCTATGACTTCATCCGAGGTCTGAGTCCTTATCCTGGTGCATGGACGCAACTGATGGGACCTGACGGAAAAGCCATAGATCTGAAGATCTTCAAGACCACCAAGACGCAGAAGAACGTAGGTATGCGTCCGGGTATGATCGTCATCTATAAGGGCATGCTCTATATCACGACAGCCGACTTCCTGCTCCAGATAGATGAACTTCAACTGGCAGGTAAGAAGCGGATGGCAGCCCGGGATTTCTTGAATGGAAATAAAAATTTTGAGAATTATATAATAAAGTAGTAGGCGTTTGCGTTTCTAAGGTATAAACATTTTAAAAGTTTTGCCTATGAAGCATTTTACTCCCGAATCGTTTAAACCCCGTGAGCGGACGCTCGACATTATCAGGCAGTATGCCTACACCTTCTCTGTAACAAACAACAAACAGGCTCTATGCCTGAATTGAAAAGATTATGGTAAAGGTTTCACCATCATTACTCGCTGCCGACTTTCTCCATCTCGACCGCGACATTGACATGATTAACCGCAGTGAGGCTGACTGGCTTCACCTTGACGTGATGGACGGCTCTTTCGTCCCCAACATCTCCTTCGGCTTCCCCGTCCTCGAGGCGGTAGCGAAGGCCTGTAAGAAACCCCTCGACGTGCATTACATGATTGAGCGTCCCGAACGTTACATCCAGCAGACCGCCAAACTTGGTGCGATGATGATGAACGTTCACTATGAGGCTTCGGTCCATCTGCACCGTACCGTCCAGGAGATCCACAATGCAGGTATGAAGGCCGGTGTCACACTTAATCCTTCAACACCTGTCTCTGTGCTTGAGGATATCCTCGGTGACGTGGAGATGGTGCTGCTGATGAGTGTCAATCCGGGTTTTGGCGGACAGAAGTTTATCGAGAACACCATCGACAAGGTGAAGCGCCTTCGTCGGATGATTACCGAGAAGGGGTGTCAGACTTTGATTGAGGTGGATGGCGGCGTACAGGGCGAGACGGCTCCTCGACTTGTTGCAGCAGGTGTTGACGTGCTAGTCAGTGGCAGTTATGTTTTCAATGCCCCTAACCCGGAGGCCGTGATTCAAAGCCTTAGAACTCTTTAGTTTACAGTTTACGGTTTACAGATGATATGCTGGTAAGCCATTCTGCCTATTCGGCCTATAGAAGTAATCATCTGTAAACTGTAAACTGTAAACAAAAAACTACTCCAACACAAGGTTCACACCATACTGGTGGCTTAGTTTCCTCAGGTTGATAAGGGCGTAACGCATACGTCCTAATGAGGTGTTGATGCTCACCCCAGTGATCTTCGCGATCTCTTTGAACGAAAGTTCTTGATAATAGCGCATGAACACCACTTCTCGCTGTTGTTCAGGTAAGGCCTCCATCAGTTTCTTGACGTCGTGAAGCACCTGAATGTTGGCCATCTCGCTTTCACGGCAACTGTCCAACACGGAGTTGCTGTTCAGGTTTGAGAGGTCATTATCCTTGGTGGGTTCTACGACATGACGGTTCTTCAGGGCACGATAATGGTCGATGATGACGTTGTGGGCTACACGTGTCAGCCACCAGAAGAACTTTCCGGAATCAGTATACCTCCCGCTCTGCATCTTGGTGATTGCTTTCAGGAAGGTCTCTTGAAACAAGTCATTGGCCAAGTCCTCATCTTTCACTATATACATAATATAGTTGAAAATCTTGTCTTGACTCCTTGAAAGTAATTCATCGAATGCTCGGTTATTGCCATTGATGTAAGATAATGCCAACTCTTCGTCGGTCATACTTTCTAAAGTACTCATATACTATTTTTATCTAATCGTATTGAGTAAAGTCTGTTTCGATAGGCAATAATCTTTTAAGTTGTTATTAATACGGCGCAAAAGTAGACATTTTAGTTGAAAGAACCAAACAAAATTGAAAAAAAACATCAAAAACGGAGCATTTTCGGTCTTTTCACGCATAATATGGTGTTATTTGTGGCTTTTTTGCTAACTTTGCACTGTAAAACTTATTATTTATGATGAAGTTATTTGTTCCAGGGCGTTTGTGCCTCTTTGGTGAGCATACAGACTGGGCCGGTCATTATCGTACGATGAATGCAGACATCGCTCCTGGTGCTGCTATTGTTACAGGCATAGAACAAGGTATCTATGCTGAAGTCGAGAAATCCAGCATCTTTGAACTCTACAGTGAAGCATCCGAGATAGAGGGCGTATGGCAGGATTTCTCCTGCCGTATGGACGAGATGGAACTGAAGCGCATCGCCAAGTCGGGATCGTTCTTCTGCTATTGTGCTGGTGTGGCTTCTTATATGTTAGAATGGTATAAGGTGGGTGGTGTACGTATTCGCATCACGTCGATGACGCTTCCCATGAAGAGCGGTCTTTCCAGTTCTGCTGCTATTTGTGTCCTTGTTGCTCGCGCGTTCAATCTTTTATATAATCTGAACCTGAACACCCTTGGTGAGATGAACATCGCCTATCTGGGCGAACTTCGTACCAGCAGCCGCTGTGGTCGTCTGGATCAGGCTTGTGCTTTTGGCGTCAAGCCGAACCTCATGACCTTCGATGGCGATGAGATTGAGGTGCGTTCTCTCAATGTGAAGAAACATCTCTACTGGGTCTTTGCCGACCTCTGTGCCGAGAAAGATACTATTAAGATCCTTTCTGATCTTAACAAGGCCTATCCCTTCCCCACGACAGATGCAGACCGTGCGGAACATGAGGCCCTTGGACAGGAGAATTTGGACATCGTTGACCGTGCCATCCGGTATATGGCTGAAGGTGAGGTAGAGGCTTTAGGACGTTTGATGACTGAGGCTGAAGCGCTTTTCGACGAGAAGGTTGCTCCGATGTCTTCGGCTCTTTTCTCGCCCAAACTCCATAAGGTTCTTCAGGATCCAAATATCCAACCACTTGTCTGGGGTGGAAAAGGTGTAGGATCCCATGGTGACGGTTCTGTCCAGTTCCTTGCCCGTAGTGCTGAGGCTCAGCATCAGTTGACCGCCTATCTCAACGACCATGGGATGAAGGCCTATGAACTTACACTGAAGCCTGTCCATACCGTTCGTCGTGCCATCATCCCTGTGGCTGGCTTTGGAACCAGACTCTATCCTGCCACCCGTGCATTGAAGAAGGACTTCTTTCCCATTCCTTGCCCTGATGGGATGGTGCGTCCCGTTATCCTCATCCTTCTGGAGGAATTAGTGAAGAGTGGTATAGAGGAAATCTGTCTCGTACTGGGTTCTGAGGAGGAACGTCAACAATATGCCGACTATTTCGAGCGCCCTCTTTCTGAAGAGCATCTCAGTAAACTGAATGCAGAAGCGCAAGAATATGAGAATCATATCATCGATATCGGCAAACGGCTTCATTATGTTTATCAACGTGAGAAGAGAGGTTTTGGGCATGCTGTCTATCAGGCCGCTCAGTTTGCTCGTAACGAGCCGGTATTGCTCCTGTTGGGTGACACGATCTATAAGAGCGACTCTAATAAGCCCTGCGCGCTGCAACTTATCGAAGAGTATGAACGTTATAACTCCCTGATGGTCAGCATTCACAGTATCCCATTGTCTACCGTGAGCCATTATGGCATTCTTCACGGCGTATGGGAGGATAAGGAGCATACCATCCTTAATGTGGATGTTATGCAAGAGAAGCCCAAGTCGAGTTATGCTGAGGATTTCTTAGGCGTGAGAAATAAAGAAGGGGAGAAGGAATACTACAGCGTGTTTGGTCAGTATATCCTGACACCGGAAGTGTTCACCCAGTTACACGAGGACATCATGCAGAAGGAAATCGATGGTGACCACGTCAGCCTCACCCGTTGTGTGGAGGAATACGCTATCTGATGTATTCCTCTGCACGACGCAGCAGATACTGACCGTAGTCGTTCTTTGCCATCGGCTCGGCCAGTTTTTTCAGTTGCTCTTTCGTGATCCAGCCACGCTTGTAGGCTATCTCCTCCAGACAGGCGACCTTCAGTCCCTGACGCTTCTCGATAACTTCAATAAAGGTTGAAGCCTCTGAGAGTGAGTCGTGGGTACCGGTGTCGAGCCAGGCGAAACCGCGCTGCAGGGTCTGAACCAACAGGTTCTTCTGTTCAAGATACTTCTGATTCACGGTGGTAATCTCCAGTTCTCCACGGGCACTGGGCTTGATGTTCTTGGCAATCTCCACCACGCTGTTCGGGTAGAAATAGAGCCCGACGACAGCATAGTTCGACTTTGGCTTGGCGGGCTTCTCCTCGATGCTGAGACAGTTGCCGTCCTTGTCGAACTCGGCCACACCGTAACGCTCTGGGTCGTTCACCCAGTAGCCGAAGACGGTGGCATGATCGTGCTGCTCTGCATTGATGACAGCCTGCTTCAGCATGCCCGTGAATCCGCTGCCGTAGAAGATGTTGTCACCTAAGACGAGACAGACGCAGTCCTGACCGATGAACTTCTCACCGATGATGAACGCCTGGGCCAGACCGTCGGGAGAGGGCTGCTCGGCATACTCGAAACGCACGCCAAACTCACTGCCGTCGCCTAACAGGCGCTGGAATCCCGGCAGGTCATAGGGAGTGGAGATAATCAGAATCTCACGGATACCTGCGAGCATCAGCGTCGAGATGGGATAATAGATCATCGGTTTGTCAAAGATAGGGATCAACTGTTTGCTGACACCTTTTGTGATGGGGTAGAGGCGTGTTCCTGAGCCTCCTGGGTGCAAAGTTACGAATTTTTAGCCACAGATTACACAGATTAACACGGATTAATAATCTTTTTCTGAAAAATCTGTGTAATCTGTGGCTTTTTTCATAACTTTGCACGCGATTTCTAACAATTAGTGACAAATATGGGATTTTGGAATAAGATTTTTGGAAAGAAAGACGAGCAGAAGGTGGGCGGCATGGAAGACTTCATGACCCTCATCCGCGTCTACTTTCAGGCAGCCCTCGCTGCCGACCTCGGCATCACGAACCTCGCAGCACTCCCTGACCTCAGGGTCTTCAAGTCCACACTTAAGGTGCCTACTGTTAATAATAAATTAGGTGTCGGCGAGCGTAGCCGCTGCAAGAATATGCTTAAGTCGATGTATTCGATGGACGATGCCTTCTTCAAGGAGATAGACCAGAGCCTCCATCGTCGGTGCAAGAAGGTACAGGATGCACAGACCTACCTCCTGCAGTTCCAGGGCTTCACCCAGGACATCATGATGCTGACGGGCAACTTGATGAAGTTCAAACTCCGTCTGCCGGGTTTCATGAAGAAAGCGCTTTATACGATGACGGAGAAGACAGTCAGCGACATCTTCAACAAGAATGATTTCATGGAGCCTGATGTGCTCAAGACTGTCGTATCCGTACGTGAATACAATCGCCGTCTCGGTTTCTCGCAGAAGTGGGTGACAGACTTCGTATACCGTGTCGTCATGCTCGCCAAGAAAGAACCGAGGAAGAAGAATGATGATTAAAAAATATTAAATTGTCAGCATTAAAGCAGACATTCTGACATTTTTACTTTAACTTTGTACGCCAAATAGTTACGTATGAATCCAAGCGAGAAGACTTTGACTGATTTCGAAACCCGTGTGCGGCAGATGATTCTCCAGTTTCAGCAAATGAAACAGGAGAAACTGCAACTCCAGCAAAAGATCAATGAGCAGTCGCAGGCGATAGAAGATCTCAAGGCCAGGGTCACTCAGGCGGATAACGACTATAACTCACTGAAGATGGCGCGTATGCTCGAGATTACCGACGGCAACCTCGTAGATGCCAAAGAGCATCTTGCACGGATGATTCGGCAGGTTAACAAGTGTATCGCCATTCTGAGTGACGAACAGTAATCATGCTATCCCAATGGCAGAAGTAAACGACAAAGAGAGACTACATATACGGTTGCACGTCTACGACGAGGAGATCGAAGTGACGGTCAATCGCGCCGATGAGGAATACTACCGTAAGGCCGCCAAACTCATCACTAACCGTTATAACGCCTATTCGCAGGCTTATAAGGGTAAGAAGGGTGAGCACACCATTGCGCTGATGACGCTGATAGACATCGCGCTGATGTTGGAGCGGGAACGCGGGAAGAACGATACGGCGCCCTATGATGGTATTCTTGCTAAGTTGACTTCTGAGATTGAGGAAGCCCTGAAGTGAGAATAACATTTTTAATATAGTTTTTTTTATGGATTTAATTTTTGTGCTATTGATTGCTGCCGGCGCACTCGTACTGGGTGGAGTTGGCGGATATCTGATTTTCCGCTTCGTGCTGAAGGGGAAATACAATGAGATGGTCGATGCCGCCAATAAGGAGGCCGAGGTCATCAAGGAGAAGAAACTGCTGGAAGTCAAGGAGAAGTTCCTCAACAAGAAGAGCGAACTTGAGAAGGAGATCCAACAGCGTAACCAACAGGCTCAGCAGACTGAGAACAAACTGAAGCAGCGCGAGCTTTCGCTCAACCAGCGTCAGGAGGAACTCAACCGCAAGAGTGGTGACCTCAACTCCCAGCAGCAGCGCCTCGACAACGAGAAGCGCCTGCTTTCTGTCAAGGCCGAGGAACTGGAGAAGATGCAACTCAAGGAGCGCGAGATGCTCGAAGAGGTATCTGGCCTGAGTGCCGAGGAAGCCAAGAACCGTCTCGTTGAGTCTATGAAAGATGAGGCCAAGACCGCTGCCGCGAGTTACATCAATGAGATTATGGACGAGGCCAAACTCAATGCCGACCAGGAGGCTAAGAAGATTGTTATCAAGACCATCCAGCGTGTGGCCACGGAGACTGCTATAGAGAACTCTGTCAGCGTGTTCCATATCGATAACGACGAGGTGAAAGGTCGCATCATCGGCCGTGAGGGACGTAACATCCGTGCCCTCGAGGCTGCGGCTGGCGTGGAGATTGTGGTCGACGATACCCCCGAGGCCATCGTTATCTCTGGCTTCGATCCCGTTCGCCGTGAGGTGTGCCGCCTGGCGCTCCATCAGTTGGTCAGCGACGGACGTATCCACCCCGCACGCATCGAGGAGGTGGTTGCCAAAGTGAAGAAACAACTCGACAACGAGATCATCGAGACTGGTAAGCGCACCGCCATCGACCTCGGTATCCACGGTCTGCACCCCGAACTCATCCGCATCATCGGTAAGATGAAATACCGTTCCTCTTATGGTCAGAACCTGTTGCAGCATGCC